>NZ_JBFHGM010000006.1:0-47039 GCF_041583095.1 Draconibacterium sp. | reverse complement strand
GCTTCCCCAGCTGCTGGAGACGAAAAAAAACGCGTTTGAAACCATTTTCTGTTAGCTGGGGGCGTAAAAAAACGCGTTTGAAACCAACTTCTGTCACCTGTGGGAGCTTTAAAATCAGTTAGTTACATATTTTGGTGCTTTAGGCAATTATCGGAAAGCCGCCGGCAGCAAGGCACAGGGGCTAAAGCCTGGGTTAATGGTGTTGTGTTATTGCAACAGCACCCTTGGTGAAATTAGCTGAAACGTTCTTGTCGTGAAAGATTTAGCGTTAACCAAAAACTGAGGTAAGAAATAGGTGGCTACTACAACTTGGTTCTCATCAGAGCTCGCACCGTATCCGCAATTTCTTTGTTACTCACATACAGCGCTCCGCGGTGATTCATAAAGGTAGAATCCCTTCGGTTCAGGTCGAGGGGTGTGCCATCGAAACTGGTTGCCGGAGCACCAAGCTCGTTAAAAATACATGCTGTTGCGGCAAAATCCCAAAGGCTTCCACCGCCGGGTGTTGGTTTCGGCAATTTAAAATAGCAGCCCGGAGCCTTATCGAGTGTCCAGATGGCATTTAAAACAGCACCGGCCTGTTTTTGTAGTTGCAATTGGTTGATGTTTAGTTCCTGCAACTTATCCTCCAGCCCGTTGATAAATTCATCGAAATGCTCGTATTTCAGGAAAGTACGGTCCATGTGGAGGGTAAAGGTTCTTTTGCCCTCCAGCTGCAAATCAGGTTGCCAGCTTTTGTGGTTTTTAAAAGCTCCCTGGCCTTTTACGGCATAATACAGGTTGTTTGTAAGTGGGTCGAAAACAACGCCAATTACCGGCTCTCCCGATTTTGAAACCAGGCCAATGGAAACGGCATATCCGGGTGTTTTTTCAGTAAATGCCAGCGTTCCGTCCATCGGGTCGATACACCAGAAATAGTCTTTTTCAAAACGGCTTTTATCGTCAACGCTTTCTTCGGTAAGCAAAGCCAGGTCGTATTTTGATATAGAGGTTGAAAGTACTTCAATAATGGTGTTTTGTGCTTTAACATCTACTTCGGTAACCACCTGCGAGGCCAGGCTGTCGGCCGCTTCCTTATTGTTTACGGCCACTTCTTTTGTGGAATATTCGCGAATTAAAGCGCCTGCTTTTTGAGCAGCTTCAATAGCCATTTGAGAAAGAGCAAATAAATCGGTAGTTGTTAAACGCATACGCAGGATTGATTGGTAATTAAAAAATGGTGGGCTAAAGGTACAAAAGTTGTGTTACACCAAAAGCTTTTCAATGACTTCGCGCGAAACACGTTCGCTGTACGAATTGATTTTCCAGTGCCCCGGGTGCCAGCCTTTTAAAAAGCGATGAAAATCGGCCCAGGCAACATGGTATAAATTGCGCCAGTCGGCTTCAAGCGCATCGCAATCAATAGTGGTATTTTTCTTTCGTAGTGCTTCATGCAAATGGGAAAAATACATGTCGAGCAATTTGCCTTCGTATTTCTCACAGTCTTTTTCGCTCATGCAGCTGCCAATAAAATAAGCAAGGTCTTTCATTCCGCAACCACCACCAACATATTGAAAATCGACAGCTGCCACATTTTTGCCATCATTCGAAAAACAGAAGTTGGCTAATTTGGCGTCGCCATGCACCAGCGTTTGGAAAGGACTCTCACTAAGTTTTTTATCAATGGCTTTTGCAGCATTTTTTAAGGGCAGGTCGTCCATTGCCTCCAGTTCTTCCGGACGGGTTTCAAGATGCCAGTAGGTTCCGGTTTCCCATAAACCTTCTGGTTTGTTTCCCATAAAAGTTGCATGAAAATTGGCCAGCCAATGGATACAGGCATTTATATTGTTCCAGTTAACCGAAGCGCTTAAACGTTGCGCAAAACCGGTGCTGTCGAGGTCTTCAAAAACCATTAAAACTTCGCTGCCCTTTGTTTCCAGCGCATAACATTGTGGTGTTTTACAATCATCGTCGCACTTTTCGTTAAACGACTTGTACCACTCGGTTTCCACTTTGTACGATTTTAGTTTCCGCTGATGCGAAAGGTCGGTGTTCCAACCGCGCGGATGCGAACCTCCCTCGGGCAGGTTTACATGTTTGACTACCACACTTTCAAGCTCGCAACCTTCCAGCCCAAAACGTACGATTTCGCCGTATCCGCTCCACAAACTCTGAATAACTTCTATTTCGTAGAGGTTTTCTGCTCCGGTTGATTGTAAAACGATATCCTGAAAATGTTGATCCATGTTTCCCTTTTTGCGGTATCTAGTCTTTTAAGTTGGCATTAAACAATTTACGGTTACCGGCCATTTCGCCCAGCGATGCAGGCCCGTTAATACAGCCACCTTCGCAAACCATAAATTCGATAAAGTTTGCCGGCGCTTTTCCACGGGCGTAAGCTTTCATCATTCCAACGGCTTTTTTGTCAACACCGTTAATCACCAGTTCTTTAATGTTTGCCTCGGGGCGTTCGGCTTTAACAGCGGCTGTTACACCTCCCGAAAGTGCAAAACCACGGTCAACGGTCTTTTTATTATGTCGGGCTTCATTATCGGGAATTCCACCCAAATCGATATCCAAACCAACAATCAGCGCATTCAGCTCTTCAAACGACATTACATGATTAACTTTATCGTTGCGTCGGGCTTCTTTTCGTTTAGCAATACATGGACCTATAAAAATGACTTTTGTATCCGGATTTTTTTGGCGGGCAATATCGGCCGCATACATCATTGGCGATGGAGTATCCGATACAAAAGGTTTTAATCCTTTTACGTGTTTTTCAACGGTTTCAACATAACTTGGGCAACAACTGGTGGTCATAAACGGCGCACCTTCATCAAGGCGTTCCAAAAATTCTGCCGATTCGTGTTCCACCGTTAAGCGTGCTCCGTCGGCAACTTCTATCACTTCGTTAAATCCAATTTCTTTTAACAGGTTTTCAATTTGCCCGGTCGACAGGTTAAACTGTCCGTGAATGGCCGGTGCAAAAATAGCGGTGGTGTGCTCTTCTTTTCGGATGCACATCAAAATATCAATCAGTTGGCTCACCTCGAAAATACTGCCAAACGGACAAGCAACCATACATTTTCCGCAGTAGATACATTTATCGTCGTCGATACGTTCAACACCGTATTCGTCTTTCGAAATGGCTCCAACCGGACACGCCGCCTCGCACGGGATAGGTACGTGGATAATGGCGTGGTACTGGCACTGCTTTTGGCAAATTCCGCAGTTAATACATTTGTCGGTGTTAATTTGTGCCTGACCATTAACCATGCTAACGGCGTCTTTCGGGCAGTTCATCATACACGGACGAGCCACACAGCCCCGGCACAGGTTACTTACCACGTACTGTGCTTTTACACAACTTGTACAGGCTTCGTCAACCACGGTCATTATTTCTTTTTTTACCTGCGTGCGGTTTTGGGCATTTTCGGCATAGGTACTAAGGGGAGTCAATTCATCTTTTTCATCGTCAACAGTGTAACCCAGCAAAGGAAATAACTTGTACTTTATTACCGCCCGCTCTTTATGAATACAACAACGGTGTTGGGCTTCGCGGCGTTTTGGTGCCATTTGGATGGGAATGCGGTCGATTTCCTCAACCAGCTTACCATCGGCAAAAAGCCTGACGATTTGTTTCAGTAAATCTCTTCTAATAATCAGTGTGTTACTTGTGTACCCCATGTTGCCTTTCTTTTTTTGACGCCGCAAAAGTACTGCCTTTTTATGTTCCGCAACACCTTTTTAGTGATTAGTTGATTCTTGTTAAGTCAGGGTTAAAACCGAGCGACTTGCAATGCGGGCGACTGACTTAAAAAGTTTGATATATGGTGTTATTATCATAAATTTAGAAGGTGAAAGCGATTTGGATTGGCTTTTTTATAAATTTGAAAATATTCAGTTTACTTCACATTATAAGACTAAAAATAAACTAACATAAAATAAATCGTATGAAATCTTTCAAAGCTTATTTCCCGTTTTTATTCTTGCTCGTTTTGATAGTTGCAGGATGTAATTCAACACCAAAAGAACAGAAAACAAACACCGGTGCAGTTGCCACCGATTCGTTAACGGCAGCAGAAAACCTTATTCAGCAGTATATTGATAAAGGTGAGTTGGCCGGTTTTTCAGCACTGATTATTAAAGATGGCGAAGAGGTTTTTCGAATGAACAAAGGTTATGCCGACCGGGAAAATGAGAAACCTATTGAAACGAATACGATTTATCGGATTTTTTCGATGAGCAAACCCGTTACAGCAGTGGCTTTGATGACTTTATACGATGAAGGAAAATTTAACCTGGATGATAAAGTATCGGATTATATTCCAAAATATGCCGATTGTAAAGTGTACACACCCAATGAAAATGGTTTTAGTTTGGAACTTCAGGAAAACGAAATGACAATTCGGCATTTGCTGACCCACACTTCCGGAATATCTTATGGTTGGAATCCATCATATGTTGACTCGCTTTATCGGGTAAATGATGTAAGTGGATGGGATGGAAAGCTGGAAGACAAAATGCTTGCGTTGGCCGATATGCCACTTAATTTTCAACCCGGGACTCAATGGATGTACGGGCTTTCGATTGATGTGGCCGGTTACCTCGTGGAAGTGATTTCAGGAAAACCTTTTGATGAGTACCTTAAGGAGCACGTTTTTATACCGCTAAAAATGGATGATACCGGTTTTTATGTGCCGGAAGAAAAGCACGATCGTTTCTGTAGGCTTTATAATCAGGGTGAGGATAAAATGCTGGCACCTGCTCAAGACCTATTTGCAGATGTATTTAAACAGCCCGTAACACTTTTTTCGGGTGGAGGAGGACTGGTTTCAACCATTGATGATTATGCCCGTTTTTGTAAAATGTTGTTGAACAAAGGCGAACTGGATGGCGCAAGAATATTGGAACCGGAGACGGTAGAATTGATTATGAGTAACCAGCTGCCGGAAACAGCAACCTACGAAAATGGCCGGATGGGATATGGACTGGCAGGAGCTGTTGATTTTGAAACAGGAGAATATAGTTGGGCAGGAGCCGCTTCCACAAATTTTTGGGTCAATCCAACCGACCAGCTCATCATTATTACAGCTACGCAGATAATGCCAAGTAATTTCCAATATGCCAACGAATTCAAATCAATAATCGACAATACTTATACTAAATAGCCAATATAAAAGATGAGAAATTCAATCCTGCTTCTTCTATTCACTGTTATACTCCTGTCGTGCAATACAGCCAACGAGTGGGAACCCTTACTGGATAACGACCTTTCTAAGTGGGACCGGTATTTAAGTTATAGGCATAAACTCGGGTACGACGGGCAACAGCCAAAAGACGCCGATGGTAACTTAATGGAACCTATAGGCTTAAATAAAGAGGGGTATAATGTTTTTACGGTAAGCGAAGATGCGGCTGAGGATGTTCTAAAGATCAGCGGCGAAATTTATGGCTGCCTGATCACAAAAAAAGAATATCACAATTATCATTTACGGCTAAAAATGAAATGGGGCGATAAAAAGTTTGATCCGCGTAAAAACCTGCTGAAAGATTCGGGGATTCTGTATCATTCCATTGGTCCACTTGGAGCAGAGTACTGGCGCACGTGGATGCTTTCGCAGGAATTCCAGGTTATGGAAGGCCACCTGGGCGATTACTGGAGCCAAATGACTTCGGCCATCGACATACGTGCTTACCTTCCTGAATATATTATGAATCCGGTTGCCGATGCCAGTCAGCCTTTTTTACCGATGGGGCAGGACGAGGATATTCAGGGATTTTGCCTGCGTAGCGGAAATTATGAAAAAGCGCCGGGCGAGTGGAATTTACTGGAACTGATTTGTTACGATGGAAACAGCATTCATATGGTAAACGGCGAGGTGGTAATGGTTTTACGTAACTCGCGTTACATTAAAGATGGCGAAAGCTTGCCCCTTGATAAAGGGAAAATACAGCTGCAAAGCGAGGCTGCAGAGGTTTTTTATAAAGAGATTGAGATTAGGGAACTGGAAGAAATGCCGGAATATTTTGCGCGTTATTTCAATTAATCCTTCAACAGGTGTTTCACTTTTGCAGCGCTTATTTTACGGTGTTCAGCTTCGAATTGCCAGCCTACCGATTCAATTAATTGCTGTACAAGAGCTATGGTATCGGTGGCCTGGTCTTTCGCAATTTGTACCAGGTGGCTTTCCTCCACTTTTTCACGAATAAATTCTTTCGAGCGTTTATTCATATTGGTTAAATCCGATTCATTTATCTTGTTGATGATACCCTTTTGTATGTCGTAATATTCCAGGTCGCTGTCGATGCTAAGAATTTCGGGCTCGGGAAAGCGCGATAGCTCCACCAGTTTTTTATGCGGATTTATATCGATGTTTATTTTGGTGAGATCGAAACCGATCATCACTTTAGCTTTAACAATTAGTAGAGCTCGTTTTTCGGTTTGAAAAAGTTTGAAGAACAGCTGTTTCTCGTCGCGGTGGGTGTATAGTTCCGAGAATTCTCCTTCAACAGTAATTAATTTGCAAACCTGTTTTATTTTGTCAAGCAAAATAACCGACTGGTCGTGCAGTTGTTTTTCGTTACGGTTTTTGTAATAATAAATTGTTCCGAAAATTCCGGCAGCCAGTCCAATAAGTATTCCCAAAAAAATAAGGGTTTCCATAAAAAGTCTTGTTTTGAATATCTAAAGTAAAACTTTTTATAAAAACCCGTGTATTGAAGTTCCGAAAAGAAAATTCTATTCCACGCTTTCCTCCGGTTTTGGCAGGAAAATTTCGGCCAGTTTAAAAATGGTAGAATTGCTTCGTTCCTGGGTAAGGTTGGTTGTTATTGCCACAACCAGCTCTTCTTTCGGGTAAATAAGAACAGATGAACTACCACCGTGCACAGAACCTTCGCGACCGTAAAATACATTTCCTTCGCGGTCGCGTAAAATTAGCCAACCGTTGGCAAATTGCGCTACCTGATTGTTATTCAGCTCAACAGGATCAAAAAGATGAGCCCGTGTGCTGTCGTTCAGGTAATCGGAATTGAAGTAGATATCGGTGAGTTTTACCAAATCTTCGGCACTTGATAACAGGCCTTCGGATGGAGCCCGCCAACGTAAATCGGTAGTCATGGCGTTTACCACCTGCGCAATAATATTGTGATCGTAAAAATTAGTGCGTCCTTCTATTGTTGAAAACGGATTATCAGGGCAAGTACTTTCGAAATGCAGAGTGTCGGTTACATACTCTTGCAGCAACTCATTAAACCGCTTTCCCGATGCTTTTTCCATAATTGCGCCAAGCAGGTTAAAATTCAGGCGGCTTTCCATGTGGAATTCTCCCGGAGGTGCCATCAACTCATCATCCTGAAACGTTTCCAAGCCTTTCTGCAGCGTAATATTTGTTGCCTGCCAGTTATTTTCAGTGTTGTTCATCTCTCTGAATCCCGAGGTGTGATTTTTTAGATTTTTGATGGTAACCGGAAGTCGTTTTTCAGGAAAATCAGGGAGATAATACTGTATGGTCGAATCGGGATTAAGTGTGCCGTCTTCCACCATTTTTAAGTAAATAATTGTGGTGTAAATTTCGGATAGGTCGCCGATCCGGAATTTTGTATCACGGGTAACTTTCGCATCAAGATCGGTCGAGGCACGACCAATTCCCTCTGAATAAATAAGTTTCCCGTTTTTGGCAATGGCGATTTGTGCCCCGGGAATAAAGTTCGTTCTCAAATAAGTTGAGAGTTCTTTTCTAACTTCTTTAATCTCGTCGATGTACGCTTTATCGTACAGAATGTTGTTGTTTGCTTTTTTACAGTTTGTTAGCGCTACCACAACAGAAAACAAAATAAAAACTTGGATTACTCGCTTCATTTTTACTGGGTTTTTAAACTGGTTTTAACTCTAAAAAACAGCTGCAAAAATATAAAAATTGAAAAAGTGTGAGCGTGAAATTTTGTTAAAAAACACAGGTGTCCGGAGCCGTTGGTTAGAGAAAATTCTTTTTCTGAAGCAGGTTTTGGAAAGCAATTTTATAGGTGCTGCTAACCGGAATAAGTTTGTCTTTAATTTTAATGGTATTGTTTTCAATGTAGTCGATCTTATCGATTGAAATGATGAACGATTTATGCACACGGATAAATTTCTGTTCATCGAGCAATTCCTGCATTTTTTTGAAATTCAGGAGGGTCATAATCCGGCTGTCTTCGGTGTGAATTTGCAGGTAATCGCGCTGCCCTTCGATGTATAAAATCTTATCGAAATACACTTTAACCGTTTTATTCCCCGATTTTATGAAAGTATATTCCGGGTGATCGTTATTTTCTGCCGGCTGCTGCGCTGGCGCCGGAGTATGGTTGTTCTGGTCTTTTAAAAAACGGGCATAAACCTTTTCGGTGGATTTTACAAAACGCTCGAAAGGAATGGGTTTTAAAAGGTAATCTACTACATCTAACTCATAAGCTTTTAGGGCATATTCGTCAAAAGCAGTGGTTAAAATTACATATGGCGGATCTTTTAAGGTTTCGAGTAACTGGATACCGGTAAATTCATCCATTTGAATATCGAGGAAAATGAGGTCGACTTTGTTCTCGCGCAGAAATGAAAAGGTTGACAAGGCATTATCGAAAGTGCCCAAAAGATTGAGGTAATCAATTTTTTCGGCAAAACGTTCTATCTTTTTTAAAGCCAAAAGTTCGTCGTCAACAGCTATGCAATTCATTTTCATAAAAACACTCTTTTATTATACCGGCACTTTTATATGCACATCAAATTTATCCATATCCTTTTTAATATCAAAAGTAAAATTGCTGCCATAAAGGAGTTTTAGGCGCTTTTCAACATTTTTTAATCCCGTTCCGGTGCCACTGTCGGGCAGTTTAAAATTGTTGCGTTTTACAAAGTTCGATGTACGCAGTTCAATACAATCCGAATCAATGGAAAAGTTAATTTTTACACCCGGCGACTCCGATTGTTTATTGCAATGTTTCACCGCATTTTCAATAATAGGAATAAACAAAAGTGGCGGTACAAGTTGCGAATTAGGTGCTCCTTTTTGTTCAAGTTTTAAGAATTCAGGATCGGCAAAACTTAATTTCGCCAACTCCAGGTAGTCTTGAATATAGCTGAGTTCCTTGTCCAGTTTCACCATCTCATGTGTTGATTCCTGCAACATGTAACGCATAATTTTAGATAGCAGCACAATGGCATTCGACGCCTTTTCTTTGTCCTCGTAAATAAGCGCATCAATATTATTTAGAACATTAAAAAGGAAGTGCGGATTTACCTGCGAGCGTAAAATGCCCAGTTCCGATTGCACGGTTTTGCGCTCCAGCTCGGATTGTGTTAACTGAAATTTGTACGAATAGCTGAACAACTTAAAGGCAGTGGCTGTACCGATAATCATAAAGTTGTTAAGCAAGGCCGAGAACATTTCGGCACTAAACGGGCGTCGTACTACCCAAAATCCCAGTAATGGTTGGATGTTCAGTTTTATAAATTGCGAAATGGCAATATTAAGTGCAATGATTACGGCCGTGCCAAGAATAAAAATTTCAAAACGCCGCTTTTTAAATACAAAACGCGGAATGAGGTATTCGATAACAATGTAAACGCCAATAATGTCGATGGGGATGTAGATGATATTTATAAAAGCTTCAATTACAAAACCAACCGACAGAAGGTACGGAATGGTGTAAAAAGTAAAAATAAATATCCAAAACAGTATGTGGTTTAGAACCCGGTACTTAAAGATCTTCATTGTATTATTAAATGCATTTACAATACAATGGTAAACCATTTATTTGAATAATCCATTGATTTTCTGCCAATAAGCCAATAAATTCGTTTAGCTACACTACTTTAAAAGATTCTGAATTATGCAGATTAAAAAGTGCTTTTTGCAGATGATTTTGCGCTGTTGGCAGATCTATTCAAAATATCCAGTGCTTGTAAATTTTATGCAGTCGTGATGTAGCCCGGAATAAGAAACCTCCTTTTTGCCTTTTCAGGCGGAATCTACTCTTTGGCTTTGCCCAAAGAGTAGACAGAAAACCCAAGGCTGCTTCCGCTTCCCTCGGAAATTCTACGCGATAACGACTAAAATTCCTGAAACTCGTCGACCTCCTCAAACATCAGTAATTTTTTTACGCTGTCACCGCTTGTTTTCCGGCTCACCGGCCGAGGCCGAAGCGTAGGTGTGGCTATTGCAGACGATACCAAAGTGGACCGGTTTCTTTTTGATATGCTTCAAGTTGGAGCATAGCGGAAATCCCAATTATAAGTAGAGTTCAAATACGAAGGCCGCCTTTAGATGGCTACACCGGTTTCCTCGTTTTCCGAACGGGCAACGGTAACAGCTCCGCAACTGTCGCTCCACACGTTTACTGCGGTGCGCAACATATCCAGAATCCGGTCAACGGCTAAAATAAGCCCGATTCCTTCGAGTGGCAATCCAACGGCAGTCAGAACAACGGTAATCATAACCAGTCCGGCCATTGGTATTCCGGCGGCACCAATCGATGCCAGCAGAGCCGTAACCACCACAAATACCTGTTGTGTAAACGACAAATCAACGCCGTAAGCCTGCGCAATAAACATGGCAGCCATACACTCGTAAAGTGCAGTTCCGTCCATATTTATGGTAGCTCCCAACGGTAAAGTAAAACTGGTAATTTTATTTGATACGCCGCTTTTGTGCTCCAGCGCTTCCATGGTTAATGGCAACGTGGCACTCGACGACGATGTTGAAAATGCTGTAAGCAGGGGAGTGGCCATATTTTTTAAGTGTGCAAATGGTTTAGCCTTCCCAATAAAACGTACAATAAGCGGTAGAATGATAAGCGCATGAATCAATAGTCCCGCAATTACACACAAACTGTAAATTGCCAGACTGCCGGCAATGTTGGCCAGCTGTTCTGAATTGCGCGCTACTTCTCCGGCAACGATACCAAAAATTCCGAGCGGTGTGAATTTGATAATAAACAGTGTTACTTTCATCATCACCTCAAAAACGGCATCGAAAAATGTTTTTAAAGAGTTCTTATACGGTTCGTCAACCTTTGTAATAAAATATCCAAAAACAATAGCAAAAAAGATCACCGACAAAATGGTTCCCTGTGCCATGGCATCAACTATATTATCCGGAATAAGGCGGTAAAGAATATCTTTTACCGATCCTGCTTGTTCGGCCAGCCCTTCTACCGATTGGGTAAATCCAAGCTCTACACCAACGCCGGGTTTTACCAGGTTAACGATAAGTAAACCGGTTAAAATGGCCAGCGTACTTGTTCCCAGGTAATAAATCATTGTTTTAAATCCCAACCTTCCGAGGTTTTTGCCTTCGCCCATGCTGGTTACTCCGCTGATGATCGAACTCAGGATTAGAGGAATGATCACCATCTTTAATGCGCGAAGAAAAATATCACCTATCCACGAGGTGTAACGCGTTGCATCGGGTGCAAAATAGCCAAATAGAACAGCCAGTACAAGTGCGATAAGAATTTGCCAGTGTAATTTAATTTTCAAAATCTTCATACCCTTTTATTACCTTTTTTTTGGATTGAAAAACGAAATCTTTCTACACAGAACCGATTTTGTTTTTCGTGATGGTTTTTATTTTGATGCCGGTTTAATTAAGGAGTCGCTAATTTATTCTTTTTCGCCGATGTAGCAAACAAAACTGACAAGTAGCCATGTTTGAAATGTGAAATTGCCAGGTTTTAAACCGTTTTGTAGCATTTGATCAAATCAAAAACTGAAAAAGATCCGCTTTTTCATTCAGGTATTCATAAATGAAACCATTTTCATCCATACGTTTTACAAGACCATTAAAATCTTCTTTTTTCTGCACTTCTATTCCGATAACAGCAGGCCCTTTTTCGCGGTTGTTTTTTTTCGAGTATTCAAAGTGGGTAATGTCGTCGGTGGGGCCAAGCACCACATCAACAAAAATGCGCAAGGCTCCGGCGCGTTGAGGAAAACGTACAATAAAATAATGCTTCAGCCCCTCGTAAAGTAACGAGCGCTCTTTTATCTCTTCGGTGCGGGTGATGTCGTTATTGCTTCCGCTAACGATACAAACTACATTTTTCCCTTTAATTTGCTCGCGGTAAAAATCAAGAGCGGCAATCGACAGTGCTCCGGCCGGCTCAATAACAATGGCATCGCGGTTGTAAAGCTCCAGAATTTTCGTACAAATCTTTCCTTCCGGAACCGACTGGTATTCGTCAACCACTTTTTTACATATCTCGAAAGTAATTTCGCCAACACGCTGAACAGCCGCTCCGTCAACAAACTTATCGATGTTCTCCAGTTTTATTACGCTGTTGGCTTCCAGCGACTTTTGCATCGATGGTGCACCCGCAGGTTCCACTCCAATAATTTTAGTGTTGGGGCTGATTTGTTTAATATAGGCTCCAACACCGGCCGCCAAACCACCACCTCCTATGGGAATAAACAAATAGTCGATCGTTTCGGTGGAATCCTGCAAAATCTCCAGCCCAACAGTTGCCTGTCCTTCAATAATTTGCGGATCGTCGAATGGATGGATAAAAACCATACCGGTTTTCTGGCAATCTTCCAAAGCTGCACGGTGGGCATCGTCGTAAGTATCGCCGGTAATAACTACCTCAACGTGCGTTTTTCCAAACATTTTTACCTGTTTGATTTTTTGTTTAGGTGTTGTTGTGGGCATGTATATTTTGCCTTCAATTCCTAAAAGGCGGCACGAGTAGGCAACACCCTGTGCATGGTTTCCGGCACTGGCGCAAACCACTCCTTTTTTGCGCTCGGCATCCGAAAGTTGTGCAATTTTATTATAGGCTCCGCGAATTTTATAGGAACGAACGATCTGCAGATCTTCGCGTTTCAGAAATACGTTCGCGTTATACTCTTCCGATAAGTTCAGGTTTTTCTGAAGTGGTGTGTGCAATACGATCTCGCAGAGGTTATGCTTTGCGGTGGTAATATCTTTTAATTGAGGAAAATATTTTGTGTCGCTCATTGTGCAATTTTTTGCAAAGATATATGGGACACCGCTAAAAGCAAGCTTGCCGGATAGATTTTATGACTTTTAACAGAAGATAATAACACCAATGATTGCCGCCATTACTGAAACGATTAAAACTGCGGCTGCAGAAATATCTTTTATGATTTTGATCTGTGTATTTTTCTTTGGAGAAATAAGATCACAAATGCGCTCAATAGCTGAATTAAATGCTTCGGCCCCCAGTACAATTCCAACACAAATCATAATCAGCAACCATTTGGTTCGGGTAATTTCAATGAGCCAACCCAAAGCAGTCGTAGTTATAGTTGCAAAAATGTGAATTCGAAAATTTATTTCCTTTTTCCACAAGTGCCGTAATCCGTTAAGTGCGTATTTAAAGCTGTGTAGCCTTTCTGCTAGAAAGACGTTTTTCATGGCCAGTAATTATTGACATTTCCTCCCGGAACAGCCGGGAGGAAATGTGTTATTCTTATTCTTTATACCAGTTTACTTTTCGGGTTGAATACATTAATGCAGCCAGTAGCACGAATAAACCGATACTTCCGGTTAGTAATGCAAACGATTCGAGTTGCAGCAGAATAAAAATGAAAAGGTAACAGCCGGCCAAACCTAAACTTGTTCCAAGCTGAGTTTTTAGTTTTGGCATAAAACTACGCGTGTAAAAGAACACCAGTATAATTACTGCTAAAGCGGCAACCAGGTAAGCTATGTTAAAACCTAAATGCTCAGAAATTGAAAGCAACAGCAAGTAGAAAATACTGATTGCCGATCCAACCATAATGTACTGAAACGGGTGAATGCGCTCTTTTGACAGTACTTCGAACATAAAGAAAACCACAAAAGTGATGATAATGATGAGGATAGCGTATTTCGCGCTTCGTATGTTTTTTTGATAATGATCGGCAAGGCTCACCATTTCAACACCAAATTTTGAATTTTCAATGTCGTTTTGATTTAAGGTTTGATTGGTGCTTACCCATTGTTGCGGATAGTTGCGGTTAAAATGCAATACGCTCCAGTCGGCCTGAAAACCTTTTTCGTCCACATTACGGTCGGCCGGCAGATAATTGCCTGTAAAACCCGGATCGTTCCAGGTCGACTCCAAATGAACTGAGGTTTGTTCGCCAAGCGGAGTAAACATAAGGTTTTGGCTGCCTTTTAACTGCAGTTTAATATTAAATGCTCCGTTCAGGTTGCTGGTATAAATCTCTTTCAACGGAATGGAAACACCGCTGTGCCCGATCGATGATGAGGCTTTTCCGGGCGAAAATGTATAGGCTTTGTCGTTCCAATTCAGTTCCAGCCCTGTGTTTATACCTCTCAGGTCGCTGATTGATAATTGTAGCTGGGCATCGTCCCACATTATATCCGAAGATTCGATGTTCAGTTTCTCCAGATCGATGTCCTTAAAATTCCCGGTTATTGCAAGTTCCGCCTCGTACACATCAACATTGTAAATACTGCGTTGCAATTTTTTGGGTAGCAGTGTTCCGTTAACCGATAGTTCTTTGGGAAGGAAGGTGGCGTAACGTGTAACTTCGTTGTAGGTGTCTTCCTCCTCGTTGTAGATTTTCTTTTTGAAAGGAACAAATAGTACGGGGCCACTGATGAGCTGTTCGTTCGACCATTTGCTCATCACTTCGTCCACAACCTGAAAGGAATTACTCTGGCGTTCGCCAATCAGCTCCATAATCATTACTTTGGGTATCAGCAGAATTAGAATAAGCATTCCGATCACTAAAAGTTTGAACGATAGAGTTCGGTGAAAGCTGATTCCCAGGCGGTCTAAAATGTTTTCTTGTTTTTCCATGATTTAATTGTTTTGAAAGTACTTTGAGGTACAAAGTAGATTGATAAAAAAAATTTAATTGTTTGTAATATTTTGATTCTTTATTAAATCTTCCAATGCTTTTAAATGCAGCTCAAAAGCTTTACTCCCGCTTAATGTAACGGCGTAAGTAGTGTTGGGTTTTTTGCCCACAAAGGTTTTATTCACCGAAATGAATTTTTCCTTTTCCAATGCTTTAATGTGACTGGCCAGGTTACCATCGGTTAATTCAAGCAAGTCTTTCAGTTCGTTAAAACTCAAGCGCGAATTCACCATCAAGGCAGCCATAACGCCCAGCCTCACTTTATTCTCAAAGACCTTATTCAGATTTTGAATCGGATTCTTCACGCTTCTGAATTTTTGTTTTCACGATTTAAAAACATAAATCCGTAAATAATATGAAGTATACCAAAACCAATAGCCCAGAAATAAAGCCCGTAACCCGGAAATATTGCTGCAAGAAGTCCTAATATAATTTCAACCAAACCAAGACTAAGAATTTCGGGACGTGTATATTTTGCTGCGTTCACCAACGCCAATCCATAAAAAATGAGGAAACACGGACTTACAACGCCGTAGTATCCGCGAAATGCAAGTATCGTGGTTAGTATTCCACCCGTTGCGAGCGGAATAAGCAGATTGATCAGTAACAGTTTTGAGCCCGGTCCCCAAATGGGTTTTTGCTCTTTTTTAGCCTGTTTTACCGTTAAAACGTAAATGGTGAATAGCGACAGAACAAGTACCGTAATGCCGATTATAAAGACAGCTGTGAGCGTGTCGTTTATATATTCCTGCCTTACAGCGGATGGAAATTGAATATAAACGATGCGGTAGGCAAAAAATGCACCAATCAGCGCGTAGATACCCACCATTATTCCTGATAGTCCGCTTAGTGACAGGAAGCGGCTTGAGCGCTCCATAATGTTGCGGATGTCTTTTAATTCGTTTAACAGCTTTTCTGATTCATTCATTTTAAAAGTACTTTGAAATACAAAGTAAATGAATATTTTTTAAAAATAAAATAGCAGGGGCATTTTTTGTAGTTCATTTAAAAAAGTATTGCTCATTTTTTGCACATGTCGCAAAGCAATTTCAAGTAGAAGTATTTATTATATCTATAGCTTGATGAAGTATATTTAGTGTAAATAGAATTAAATTTAGTAAATGAGGAGGAGTATTTCTGGTAAATAACGATTCTGTATTTATCAGAATTTTTTTTATAACGACAATATAATTATATTGCCAACCAATAAAACTAATGAAAAACGACGCTTGATATACCATGAAAATCTTATTTGTTATCTCCTGTCTGCTGTTGGCATCCAATGTTTTGTTTGGTCAAAATTCGTGGTTGTTAATAAGTAAAGGAGACACTCTGAATGTGTCAATTCAAATTAAAAAGAAGAAGTCGGAAGAACTTGTATATTTTAAGTATTCTTATCATCACGACTGGCATTTAATAACGGCAGACAATGCGGATGCAGTTGAACTGCCAGGAAAGGAAAAATATATTTCGGTAAGCCTTCCGTCGGTAGAAAATAAAGTTTGGGCAATGTGTTTGTTTGATGGTACTTATAAATTGGTTAAATATAAATCAGCTTATTATATTATCACCGAAACAGATGTTTACTTTCTCGAACCGCCAACGAATAGTAAATCTAAAAATCGGTTTAAGGGAATATTTGGGGCACTGTTATACGAGGATATAGATTTTGATATTAATGAATTGACTTATAATTCTCAGTCGCTGGTGAAACCTCTTATTTTATTTCACGAAAAGAATAATTTATGGTACAAAGATTATAACAGGTACCGAAACAAAGACACATCAGTATTACTGGAAGGTTCTTATTCATACGTAAAAGGCAACATGAATCTTAGTTTGAGTGACAATTTTTCCTTAAACGGACAAGCTTTAACTCTTGGATTGCATCGAAGTGTTATGTATCCTGATTTCTCCAAAAAAATAGCATTTTCGTTAGGTGCCAAAGTAAACGCATACTCGTTTAACGACTATGTAAAGAAAGAAAGGTTAGGCGGAACCGATTATATCGATATTAATAACTATTGCTTTTCTGCTGGGGGCGACGCTGCCATATGCTTTCAGTTTCTGGATCTGTCTTCTTTAAATCTATCTTTACGTTCAGGAATCGAGGTTTTTAGAATGTTTTCTTCTGAACAGCGTGTTAGATTAGAAACTCTTGTTGATGACGTTGTCGAAACAAGTTATGTTGATTTAAGTGTAGATGACCGGATTTTGTTGTATCAGATAAATCAACTGTTAATCGAAGTTCCTGATTTTAGCAAAAGATTACGTGCCGGAGTTGGCGTTAGTATTCCGCTAAATAAAAAGGTTTCGGAGGTTAATACTTTTGGTATTAATCATTCAATTTTGTTTTCAGTAATTTATGAGTTTTAAATTGGTTATGAGAGTATTACTGTATTTTATAGTATTTGTGCTGTTCATGTATGGATGCAACGATAAAGAAGAACGAGATTTTCCTTCGGTACAGACCCATGCGAATGTTATAGTAGAAGAAGATGGAGTAACTGTTTTTGGATCTTTAGAAGGAGGATGGTCGTCAACCATTACCGATGTTGGTTTTATCTATTATTTGTCAAACACTAATGGTACCGACTATGAAACGGTATCTTTAGGTTATACTGATAGTGGTATGTCAGAATTTAAAACTAAGATCGTTCGTAATTTGGCAATAGGAGGAGAGTACGTTGTAAAAGCTTATTTAACCACTAGTAAATATACGGTTTACGGAGAGGAACAGCATTTTATTAGTAAAGGTGGAATAGCTCCTGTAATAAATAGTTTTTCACCACAAGATTTCTGGATTGGAGATACAATAACAATAAGAGGACAGTATTTTTCGGATAAAAACGTAGCTAATAACATTTATTTTCGCGAAGAAGTTACACATCCGATAGTATCAAGCGATTCAGTTTTAAGGGTTATCGTTCCGAGGGCAATAAAAACTAGTAAAAGCTTTTTACGGATCGAAGTTGCTGGTAAGAGTTCTTCCTTGTCCGAAAATTTCCGGATAGCACCTCCTGCAATTGATGAAATACTACCTGAAAATGTTTTGCTCGGAGAATCGTTTAAAATTAAAGGTCATGGTCTGCTATCTATAAAATCGTTAATTATTGGGCAGCAAAACTTCCCGGTGGTAACGCAAAGCGATACATCGTTACTTTTTACATTAACGTATAATATTAGTCCGGGGAGCCAAAACCTTAAGCTAATGATGCTTGATGAGCTATTGGAGCCGGAAAAACAATATAATATTGTTTTACCCCAAATTACATCGGTTCAGCCCCAAATTGCCTGGATTGATAGCGTTTTAACCGTAAAAGGTACACACCTCGATAGACTGACTAACTTTCAGATTGGAGGAATTCCATTGCAGGAAATAACAAAAACAGATAGTTTGGTTACATTGCGAGTAACAGCTGTGTTTAATTCTGAAACGTTAAATGCCAGGTTTAGGTATAATGGCGACATTGATTCAGGACTTAAAATAACTTTTAATATGCCTGTTATTACTTCAATATCACCTGCAATTACTCACGCCGGAGAAACCATAGAACTGACTGGCGAACGTTTTTTCTATGGTATGGCACCAAGTATTGGTATGCTTACAGATGTAAGTGAGAATAAGGCAAAGTTAACACTGCCCTGGATGATACCGGCAGGAAAGCATACAATTGATCTGTCGTATATGTTCGATTTTTCGGCAAGAACGGTTGAGTTTACAATTCCACCAATAAAGATTATTGATTATTGGCCGAAAGAGATAAAAAGAGGCGACACGGTTAGTGTTATTGTTGAAAATTTACCCGAGAATCTATCAGGTTACTATGCAGTTGCTTTTGACCGAAGACCGGGATATGTTATGGCACGTAACGGAAATGAGCTACAGTGCATCGTTCCTTATGATGCAGAAATTGGCAACAATCCTTCATTATCGGTATATGTAGGACTTCAGGATGATATGATTGAAAATGCTTTTGTACTGACAGAAAAGTGGGAGAAAGTGGATAAAAATTTCGCTATGTCAGGTGGAAACTGCTTTTTCATTGATATGGATGGAGCGCATTATCTATTGTTTCAGGATCAACATTATTCATCGTTAAAGAAATTTGATTCTTCTGCCGAAGATTGGTTTCAATTGAGTCGGACTGATTTATTTAATGAATCATATATTGTAACAACTTTTTCTATTGATAATGACTTGTATTTTATTTCGTACAATTCCTCAGGAGAGAATTTAAATTATAAATATTCCATATCGAATAATGAATGGAGCCGAATTGCCGGTTTCCCGGTAGAAATGGATGGTCCTTTTTCATTTAGTGATCAGGGTAGGGGCTTTGTTGGAACGATTAACAGCTTTTTTGAATATGATAAAGTAAATGATAGTTGGATTACGCGACAGACACTTCCAACGACTCAATATGAAGTGAGGAATACGCTAAACTTCAGCCATGAAAATTATGCGTACCTGGGCTTTTATACGTCAATAGTAAACAGGACTGAATATAACGAATTCTGGCAATATAATATGGATACTGATGAGTGGATCGATTTGGGAGGAGCACCGGTAAATGTTTATACCGGAGGATCTGTATTTACAAAAGATAATATCGCCTACATTATGGGAATTGGGTACGAAGGGCCGGGAGAATTCAAAGCATATGATTTGAATTCCAATAAAGCCCGAAACCTTACTTTGCCCCCAACTCAATGGTATCAATACTATCAAATATTTTATGAAAATGGATATGTGTATTTTATGATGCGACCAGATTCTTATTCAGGCTGGAGTTTATTTAAAATTGCTATTTCTGAGCTATATGAATATGGATAGTATTGAATTTATCCATTTATACTTGTAAGTAAAAATATCAGAAGAAAGAAATGAAACATTTATCACGTGCTTTCGATGGCGAAAATCAATGGTGGAAATTTGTAGTGGTAATTATTGTGGCCCTGGGCGTTGGGCAAATAGTTGGTGCTATTCCGCTAATCGTTGTAATGGGAATATCCATTGCGATGAATGGGGGGCAGGTGGCAACTCCGGAGAATCCGATGGATTTATCGGCTTATGGAATTAATCCAAGCCTTGGCTTAGCTCTAATGGTTATTCCATTTATAGTAACACTTGTTTTGGCCATTGTTCTGATAAAGTCGTTTCATCAACGGACTTCAAAAGATGTGGTGAATGGAGGACTAGCTTTCAGGTGGAACAGGTTTTGGTTGGGCTTTGTTGTGTGGGGCGCAATTATGTTGATTTTATTCTTCGCGCAGTTAGCTATAAGTCCCGAAGATCTTGAGTTTCGTTTTGATCCGGCTGCATTTATTCCCCTGGTTTTTGTGGCTGTTCTTCTAATCCCCATCCAGTCGGGCACCGAAGAATTTATCTTTCGTGGTTACCTGGCACAGGGAGTTGCCGGATGGACCAAACGCCGTTGGGCAGTTATTCTGATACCTTCGGTTCTGTTTGCTTTATTACATGCCGCCAATCCCGAAGTAAAGGAACACGGCTTCTGGATGATGATGCCCTCGTACTTTGTTTTTGGTGTTGCATTCGCAATAACAGCCTTACTCGATGACGGAATTGAATTGGCCATTGGCATACATGCCGTTAATAATACGCTGGGCGCACTATTGGTTACCAGTAAAGAATCAGCAATACAGGTTCCTTCCTTGTTTTTCCAGCAGGAAACAGATCCTGTTAAAGAATCGCTGGTTTTAGTGCTCTCATCGGTAGTTTTGCTGGTGGTTTTAAAACAGATTTTAGATTGGGATTTTTCTATTCTCTGGAAAAAGATAGAACCGGAGTCGGTATAGTTCAAACTTCTTAATTGCTATTTTTTGCCGTCAGCTTTAGCTGACGGATGATAAGGTGCGGATCTACAGGCTTTAGCCCAAGACAATTTTGTACATTAGACTAAATATTAAATCTCAATCCCATGTCATACACAACAATTTGGCTCCATTGTGTTTGGTCTACAAAAAACCGTGAATGTATCATTTCGAATACCTTTCGACCTGTTCTTCTTAATCATATAAGGGAAAAGGCAAGTGAAAAAGGTATTGTTCTCGATTACATTAATCTTCATAAAGATCATGTGCATGCACTAATAAATCTTGGTAGAAAACAGACTATCGCAGATGTAATGCAGCAACTGAAAGGTGAGAGTTCGTATTGGATTAATAAAATGAATGTGATGCCGGTAAAATTTTATTGGCAGGATGATTATTTCGCTGTTTCAGTAAGTCAATCACATGTGGTGAGAGTGAGAGAATATATAAAAAATCAGGATGAACATCACAGAAGATTGACATGGGAAGACGAGGTTGATCAGTTTTTCAAAAGATATAATTTTTAGAAGATTAGTGGCTAAAGCCGGGAGTCTGAACTATATTATTATTCCGTTGGTTAAAACCAACGGCAAAGGATAAATGTATTTCATTTTTATTTCTGAGATTTGGATATCTTTTGCCGTCAGCTTCAGCTGACGGATACAGAAAATATGGAACATAAAAATAACCGATCTCCAGAGAGATCGGTTATTTTTATAGAAGGCGGTTAAAAACCGCATATTCTTAGTTCTTTTCAATCCAGTGAGCGATCCAGTCGCCAACTGCCGATGTACTTTGCGCCGGTCCTTCTGCAATGTCTTCGGTAACAAAACCTTCAGCCATTGACGCTGCAACAGCCTCGCGTATCAATTTACCTTCTTCCTTTAGGTCGAAAGCATATTCGAACATCATGGCAGCCGAAAGAATGGTAGCAATAGGGTTGGCAATGTTTTTACCTGCAGCCTGCGGATATGAACCGTGGATGGGCTCGAATACCGAAGTGTGGATACCAACTGATGCTGATGGCAACAATCCAAGCGAACCGGTGATTACACTGGCCTCGTCGGTAAGAATATCGCCAAACATGTTTTCAGTTACCATTACATCAAAGTTCTTTGGCCACTGAATAATTTGCATTGCGGCATTATCCACAAACATGTATTCTGTTTGAATTTCAGGATAATTCGGGGCCATTTCCTGTGCCACTTCACGCCACAAACGCGAGCTTTCCAATACGTTGGCTTTATCAACCACAGTAAGCTTTTTGTTACGTTTAGCAGCAAATTCGTAACCTAATTTCAAGATACGCTCAACTTCTTCACGAGTGTAAATACAAGTGTCGAAAGCCGTATTTCCATCGTCTTTGCGGCCTTTCTCACCAAAATACATTCCACCGGTTAATTCGCGGATGCAAACAAAATCAGCACCTTCAACCAATTCGCGGCGAAGTGGCGATTTGTGCAACAATGAATCAAAAGTTTCTACCGGGCGGATGTTGGCATACAATCCCAGTTTTTTACGCATGGCCAGCAATCCCTGCTCAGGACGAACCGGTGCTTTTGGGTTGTTGTCGAATTTTGGGTCGCCAATAGCACCAAAAAGTACAGCATCCGAATTCATACACAATTCGTGTGTTTCTTCCGGATACGGATCTCCAACTGTGTCGATGGCAATGGCACCTGTTAGTGCCTCGGTGTATTCTAATTCGTGATTAAATTTTTTTGCAACAGCTTTCACTGCTTTCATGGCCTGATCAACAATCTCAGGTCCGATCCCGTCGCCGGGCAATAATGCAATGTTAAGTTTCATTTCTACTTTTATTGTCGGAAGCCCGAAATCGGGAGTCCGAAGACGTTATTATTTTTCGTTTTTTAATTCTTCCAGTTTTGTGGTGTTAAACTCGTTTTCTATTACGTTTAACATGCGGGTTGTTGCCAGAATTGCAGCGGCGTTCTGATCAGGATGCAAACCTTTGGTTTTAAATTCGTGATCGTTGCGCCAGGTAATAACTGTTTCAACCAGGGCATTGGTGTTACCGCCCGGAGGAATGGTTACCACGTAATCAACCAGCATCGGGAATGCTTTATCGAGACGTTCGTAAATTTTCCGCAAAGCCTTTACAAATGCGTCGTACTGTCCGTCGCCATCGCTGTATTCCTCGTAAATCTTTCCATCAATTTCAAGCGAAACGTTGGCCATCGGGCGCAAACCCATAGTGTAGCTAATCGAGTAATTCACCACTTTTACACGTTGATCAAAAAGATCATTCTCCAAAACATCGGCAACAATATATGGCAGCTCGTCGCTGGTGATAGTTTCTTTTTGGTCGGCCAGTTCAATAACCTTATCGGTAACTTTTTTCAGCGATTCTTTGTCCAGCTCAATGCCAAGGTCTTCCAGGTTCTTTCTGATGTTGGCTTTACCCGAAGTTTTTCCCAAAGCGTACTGGCGTGTACGGCCAAAACGTTCCGGAAGCAAGTCGTTGAAATACAGATTGTTTTTACTGTCGCCGTCGGCATGAATTCCGCTACATTGTGTAAACACAAATTCGCCAATCAATGGTTTATTGGTTGGAATACGAATTCCTGAAAATGATTCAACCAGTTTCGAAACCTTATTTAACTGAGCCTCGTTCACCCGTGTTTTCATTTTCAGGTGATCTTTTATGGTGGCAATAACACTCGATAGGGGAGCGTTACCGGCACGTTCGCCCAGTCCGTTAACCGTGGTGTGAATACAACGAATTCCGGCTTTAAGTGCATGAAAAACGTTAGCAATCGCCAGGTCGTAATCGTTGTGGGCATGAAAATCGAATTCTACGTCAGGAAAGCTTTCAATCATTTCGTGGCAGAAATCGTATGTTTCGTCCGGATCGAGGATGCCCAATGTATCGGGAAGCATAAAACGCTCCACCTTTTCATCTTTCAGGCTCGATATCATAAAGTGAACGTAGTCCTTTGAACTGCGCATACCGTTCGACCAGTCTTCAAGGTAAATGTTTACCCTGATTCCCATTTCGTCGGCATAGTTTAGTACTTGTTTGATGTCGTCCACATGCTGTTCCGGCGTTTTCCGCAGTTGCTCGGTAACGTGTTTATACGATCCTTTGCAAAGCAGGTTAATCACTTTTCCTCCGGCTTTGGCAATCCACTCCAGCGAAATTTTTCCATCAACAAATCCAAGTACCTCAACTTTATCGAGGTGACCTTTCTGAGCCGCCCAATTCATTACCTTTTGTGTGCCCTTAAATTCTCCTTCCGACACCCTCGCCGAGGCAATTTCAATGCGGTCTACTTTCACATCCTCAAGCAGCACCTTGGCTACACTTAGTTTTTCCCCTTCGCTGAACGAAACCCCGGAGGTTTGTTCACCATCGCGAAGGGTGGTATCCATAATGGTCAGGCGCTTACCTGAAATTTCTACTGCTTTGCCTGTCATTTTTGCCTGTCTGTTATGTATAGAGGGCTTCACAATCGGTGAAACCCTCCATAGATTTAAGCCTGTTCAAATTCTGCTATTTGCTCCTTCATTTCAACAAGGTAGTCGATATCGTCCAATCCGTTTTGCAAACAATGCTTTTTGTACGGATTGATTTCGAAATCAGTCGACTCACCAGTAGCTGTTATGGTGAATTTTTGATTTGGAAGATCGACTTCAAAAGTTGAATCTGCATCTTTTTCTATCTGATCAAAGATTTTCTCAAGGAACTCTGGTGAAACAACAACCGGTAACAGTCCGTTGTTCAATGCATTTCCTTTAAAAATGTCGGCGAAGAAGCTTGAAACCACAACACGGAAACCATAATCATAGATGGCCCATGCGGCGTGCTCGCGGCTCGATCCGCTACCAAAGTTTTTACCGCCAACCAGGATCTTGCCTGAATATCTTGGGTTGTTTAACGGGAAATCAGCCTTCGGACTTCCGTCGTTTTCATACCTCCAGTCGCGGAAAAGGTTGTCGCCAAATCCTTTACGTTCCACTGCTTTCAGGAAACGTGCAGGAATGATCTGGTCGGTATCTACATTTTCGTAGGGCAGAGGTACTGCCGAAGTATTTATTATTGAAAATTTGTCGTATGCCATTTTTTACAATTTTTGCAGAGTGCTAAGAGCAGAGTGCTTAGCGATTTTTTTCGCTTCGCTCTGTGTGCTTTGCGCTGTGCGGTTCTACATCATTTCTCTTGGGTCAGCAATAACTCCTGAAACTGCTGCTGCTGCTGCAGTTAACGGGCTGGCAAGCAAAGTGCGGGCACCCGGTCCCTGGCGGCCTTCAAAGTTTCTGTTCGAAGTTGATACCGAATATTTACCTGTTGGAATCTTATCGTCGTTCATTGCCAGACATGCTGAACACCCCGGTTGACGCAATTCAAAACCTGCTTCCTCTAATATTGGAACAAGTCCTTCTGCTTCAATCTGGTTTTGCACTGCTTTTGACCCCGGAACCAGCCATGCAGTAACGTTGTCGGCTTTTTTCTTGCCTTTTACAAAAGCGGCAAATTCGCGGAAATCCTCAATACGGCCATTGGTACAGCTTCCCAGAAATACGAAATCAACCGGTTTGCCTTTCATGGCATCGCCTTCGTTGTATCCCATGTATTGCAACGATTTCTGATACGTTGTTTTATCTGTTCCCGACAAACCTTCCGATGTTGGAATCGTCTGCGAAACACCAATTCCCATTCCCGGGTTGGTTCCATAGGTGATCATCGGCTCAATGTCAGCAGCATCAAAAGTGTAATCAGTATCAAAAACTGCATCTTCGTCTGATTTTAACTCCGCCCATTTTTCCATGGCTTTGTCCCAATCTTCACCTTTTGGTGCAAACTGACGACCTTTTACGTAGTTGAAAGTTGTTTCATCCGGGGCGATCATACCACCGCGGGCACCACTTTCAATACTCAGATTACAAAGTGTCATTCGGCCTTCCATCGACAGGCTGGTGATTGCCGAACCTGCATACTCGATAAAGTGTCCGGTACCACCACTGGTTGAAATTTTAGAAATGATGTACAGCGCAATATCTTTTGCAGTTACACCTTTATCTAAAGTTCCGTTAACGGTGATGCGCATTTTCTTTGGTTTCGGCTGCATAATACACTGGCTTGCCAAAACCATTTCCACCTCGCTGGTACCAATACCAAAAGCAATAGCACCAAAAGCTCCGTGGGTAGAAGTGTGGCTGTCGCCACAAACGATGGTCATTCCCGGCTGGGTTAATCCCATTTCGGGGCCGATAATGTGCACCACGCCGTGACCTTCAGTTCCCAGTCCGTGATAAACGATACCGTTTTCATCGCAGTTCTTTTTCAACATGTCAACCTGGTTGCGCGAAAGTTCGTCTTTAATCGACAGGTGCTGGTTGATAGTTGGAACGTTATGGTCGGGAGTAGCTGTGGTCTGATCCGGACGATATACTTTCAATCCGCGGTTTTTCAACCCTAAAAAGGCAACCGGACTCGTTACTTCATGAATAAAGTGACGGTCGATATACAATACATTTGGGCCACCTTCAACCTTCTTCACCACGTGTGCATCCCAAATTTTATCAAATAATGTTTTTGCTGTCATGATTTCTTTCCATCTATTATATGGATTCAACTTTTATTCTTTTTAACACGCATCCCCCGTTCCTTCGAAGAGGGATGAATTGTCTACTTCTATTATCCGTATTTAATTACAATGCAGCCGGTAATTTATTGATGGCATCCAAAAAGGCCTCAACCGAAGCAGTAATAATATCGGTGTGTGCACCAAATCCATGATAGATTCCGTCTTCGTATTCCACCTGCATGTGTACTTTACCAATATCATCGCTTCCGCGG
Organism: Draconibacterium sp.; assembly: GCF_041583095.1. Taxonomy (NCBI): domain Bacteria; kingdom Pseudomonadati; phylum Bacteroidota; class Bacteroidia; order Marinilabiliales; family Prolixibacteraceae; genus Draconibacterium; species Draconibacterium sp. The sequence continues at coordinate 20,532 of NZ_JBFHGM010000006.1, read as the reverse complement.
GTGATGGCTTGTACCAGGAATTCTTCAATAACAACCTGACGATGAATGATCTTTTTAACCGCTTTAATGGCTGCGTCAACCGGACCGTTTCCATCCGAAGTGGCATCGAATTTCTCGCCCGAAATATTCAGACGAACTGTTGCCATTGGTTTTAAACTTTTTCCGGTAACAACCTGTAAGTAATCCAACTTAATACGGTGTTCCTTGCGCGTTGCATCGCCAACCAACAACGCGATATCGTCGTCGCGGATGTCTTTTTTCTTGTCGGCCAGTTTCAGGAATTCTTCGTAAACTTCATCCAACTTATCTTTATCCAACTCGAAGCCCAACAATTCCAAACGGTGTTTCAACGCGGCGCGGCCACTTCGGGCTGTCAATAAAATTGCCGATTCGTTGATACCCACTTCTACCGGATCCATGATCTCGTAGTTCTCGCGGTTTTTCAACACGCCATCCTGGTGGATACCCGACGAGTGAGCAAAAGCATTACGTCCTACAACCGCTTTGTTTGGCTGAACAGGCATGTTCATTAACGTAGAAACCAAACGGCTTGTTCCGTAAATCTTCTTGGTATTTACACCGGTATCAATTCCCAGTGTTTTGTAATGCGTTTTCAATGTCATTACCACTTCCTCTAACGAAGTGTTACCGGCGCGTTCGCCAATACCGTTAATGGTAACCTCTGCCTGGCGTGCACCATTCAGGATTCCTGAAATAGTGTTCGCAGTTGCCATTCCCAAATCGTTATGACAGTGCGTTGAAATAATCGCTTTATGAATGTTCGGCACATTGTCTACCAGGTATTTGATTTTTGCACCAAACTCATGTGGCAAGGTGTAACCGGTAGTGTCGGGAATATTTACAACCGTAGCACCGGCTTTAATTACTGCCTCAATTACACGGGCCAGGTACTCGTTATCGGTACGTCCTGCATCTTCAGCGTAAAACTCTACATCTTCAACGTATTTTTTTGCGTATTTCACTGCCTCAACACCACGCTCGATAATTGCATCGGGATTTGAGTTGAGTTTGTGGTAAATATGAAAGTCAGATGTTCCGATTCCGGTGTGGATACGACCTTTTTTGGCGTACTTGAGTGATTCGGCTGCAACATCAATATCTTTTTGTACTGCGCGGGTTAAGGCTGTAATCGTTGGCCATGTAACCGCTTTCGAAATCTCTACTACCGATTCAAAATCGCCTGGGCTCGAAATGGGGAATCCTGCTTCAATTACATCAACTCCCAATTCCTGCAATGCTTTGGCAACTTCAATCTTTTCTACCGTGTTCAACTGGCAACCGGGGACCTGTTCACCGTCCCTCAAAGTTGTGTCGAAAATGTAAAGTCTGTCGCTCATGATTTGTTGTCTATTTATGTTATTTTTCTTTTAAGCTATGTACGTATCTATTATGAAAAAAGCCATCCTCAATGTGAGAATGGCTTCTTTATTCCAATATCGTTAATCAACACACCATTCTCATTTCTGTCTTGTTAGAAGAAGAATACCAATGAGGAGGTTAAGAATAGAAATGTTGATATTTTTTGTCATTTGCTTATGATTTCCTGCAAATATGAAAATATTATTTTAAAATGAAAATGAAATGGGGCTTTTTTATTAAAAAAAGAAGAATAATACCGAAATGTCTGTTTTGCGTTAACATTGAAGTAACTTTTGATGAAGTCAAAAGTTTAGAGCTCAGTGGGCAGTCTCAGTTTTCAGTCGCAGTATCCAGTAACTAGAATCCAGTATCCCGCAACCAGTGACTATTGACCAGTGACTTCTTCTGTTGCGTCTTCCTCAACAACCTCTTTCTTCTCAGGTCGCCAGAAAATATCTTTTTTAGAAAGCGGACGCAGTTTTATTTTCCACTCGAAACCCGGTAATGTTTTCTCGCTATCTTCCAGTTTCAGAATTGGTTTTAACTGCCCTTCAGGTTGTTTCTGGAATGCAATGGCATCAATCTTTCCTTCTTTGAAACGTATACTGATATTGCTGCTTTCTGCTCTGTTCAGCCCGATAATGGCTTCTTTGTCGCGGGCATAATACAGGGTTTGCCCGTTACCATCCACATCAATATTGCGTAGTTTGCCGTTAACAATGTAACCGGTCATGTCCTTTCCTTTTATCTGGTCGAAGCGCCCCGAATCCTGTTTCGAAATGATAAAACTATTTTTCATCATATGCATTTCGTTGGGAGCGGTAGTGTGTTGAATCATTTCAATATAGTCGGCACTGAGTTGGTGCTGCTCGCTCCAGATAACCGGGTTGCTGTGCATCTGAACCAGCGAGTCTTTGGTGAAATACATCAGCGAATCGCAAAGCCCCTGTATGTCGGTTCTGAAAAAGCGTACACCATAATAGGCCATCACAATATTTTCGCCATCAATGGTGTCAGGGATACTTTTTAAGGTGTCGGCATGCAGGAACAGGCTGTCGGCTTCGCTGTACGAAATAAAAACCGCCGAATCGGTGGCTATCGCCGTTTCTTTTGTTTCGTTGTAAATTACCTTGTTTCCCTGAATTATGGTTTGGTTTTCAAAGTCTTCGATATGTACGTTTCCTTCGGCATAACCATCGCCATTTTCTTTATTATAGCTTATTTGTCGGGCGGTTAAAAGTTGCGTTTCGTTAAATACGCTTGGCATTTCTTTCAGATCGGCCTCGCCGGTTAGGGTGTTGTACCAACCATCTTCGGCATAAAGCGTATTTACCGAATCGCGGATGGTAGTTGGCCCTTTAAAAAAGATAACCTCGGTTTGCGTATTGTAGCGCAGATCTTCGCTGTTGATGGTATACTTATCAGAGAAACCAACAACGCTATCGGTAAAATGTGCTTCGTTATTGTCGAGGTAATATTTTCCCACTTTGCTGGTAAGCGTGTTTGTGCTGTCAATAATTTTCCCGAAACAATCGTAGTAGCCTACGTTCAGGTTCATGTCGTAATCCAGTGTGTCGGTGTAAAGCGTTACCTCGTTATTCACCAGCTTTACATTTTTTATGGCCTGTGCAAAACTACGGTCGCCATCGTAATACACTTTTCGCGCATAAAGGTGCAGCGTGTCGCCCTTGTTAATGTGTACGTTGCCAAAAGCATCTACGCGGTTTGATTGATCGTAAGTGTAAGCGCTGTCGCAATACATCAGAATATCTTCATGCTTAATGATTACGTCGTTGATCAGGCGCTGGGCATTGGCAACATTTTCGCCTTGTTCCAATGTTTCAGCCTGAATGATTTCCACACGTTTCTTTTCCTGCGCGAATCCTTTTGTTGCTGTAAACAGAAGGAAAAGGAAGAAAATTGCAGAAGTTAATTTGCGCAAAGTAGCGCTGGTATTAATACGGTAAAAAGACATTAAAGCAATTTGTCGATGATTTCGTCGATTGAAATATTTTCAGCTTCGGCTTTGTAGTTTTTAATAATCCGGTGCCTAAGAATAGAGGGAGCAACGGCTTTTACATCCTCAATATCGGGCGAATATTTACCACGTAAAGCAGCATGTGTTTTCGCGCCCAATACCAGGTACTGCGATGCACGTGGCCCCGCTCCCCATTTCAGGTACTGGTTACTGATCTCTGCCGCATGTTCATTCTCCGGACGGGTTTTTGCCGCCAGTGTAACTGCATAACGTAACACATTGTCGTTTACCGGAATTTTACGAATTAAATCCTGGTAGTACAGAATCTCTTTTCCTGAAATAACCGGTTTTAACTGGGTGTTTTGTATGGTAGTTGTATTTTTTACGATGGTAATTTCGTCTTCCAGTTTTGGGTAATCGAGCCACACCGAAAACATAAAACGGTCGAGTTGTGCCTCGGGCAGGGGATAGGTTCCTTCCTGCTCGATTGGGTTTTGCGTTGCCAGCACAAAAAACGGTTTGTCCAGCTCAAAATGTTGTCCGGCAGCAGTAACCGATTGTTCCTGCATGGCTTCCAACAGTGCCGATTGCGTTTTTGGCGGCGTACGGTTAATCTCGTCGGCCAGAATAATGTTGGCAAACAATGGCCCTTGTATGAATTTAAAATTACGTTCGTTGTCCAGAATTTCGGTACCGATAATATCCGATGGCATCAAATCGGGCGTAAACTGAATACGGTTGTACTTAAGCCCCAGAATTTTTGCAATGGTAGTTACGAGCAGCGTTTTTGCCAGCCCTGGAACACCGATCAGCAAAACATGACCACGGCTAAAAAGCGAGATCAGTACCTGATCGATAATTGCATCCTGGCCATAGATTACGGTTGTAATTTCCTTTTTCAGGTCTTTAAATTTTCCCTGAAGTGCATCTAAGGCTTCAACGTCGTTTTTAAAATTCATAAACAAAAATTCGTGGGTTATTATTTAATCCAGTTGTCGAAATTAAAGTTGCAGTTAGCATAAGTTCTGTCGATACGGATATAGGTTTGCGACTGGCGCTCTGCAATCCATTCTTCCAAAACCTGTTCTTTCTTTTTCGCCAGGTACATTTCGGCAAGCGTTTGGTAATCGTCTTGCAGGTTGGCCTTATGCGAATCTATTTTTCTTAACAGCTTGATAATTTTATAAACCTGTTGCTGGTTTTTAGTGTCAATAGTTTCAAACGGCTCCGAAATCTCGTTGATGTTCATTTTGGTGATGATCTTACTGGCATCGGGATCAACCTCTTCAATCGAAAATTTCGACGACATGGTGTTGGGGTTAATTGCAATTCCACCATTGTTACGGGTGTTCTTGTCGTACGAGAACATTTGAGCTGCCTGATCAAAAGCAATTTCATCTTTACGAATGAGGTTGGCCAGGCTATCGAGGCGTTCGTAAGCTTCTTCTTTTGCTTCAACCGAAATTTTTGGTTTCATCAAAATATGGCGTGTGTTTACTTTTCCACCTTGCTTATCTACCAATTGAATAATATGGTAGCCAAACGCACTTTTTACTACATTCGATACTTTATCATCTTTTAGGTTGAAAGCAGCTGTTGCATAAGCCGGATCAAGCTGTGCACGACCCGAATAACCAATAACGCCGCCATCTTTCGCTGACGGTCCTTCAGAGTAAATTACAGCCATTGCAGCAAAGCTCGAACCGTTTTCAATTCGTTTTTTAATCTCGCGCAGTTTGGCTTTTACCCGGTTTTCTTCTTCCAATTCTATTTTTGGTTGCACGGTAATTTGTGCATACTCGTATTGCGTTGGTATCGTTGGAATTTCCTCCTTGCTTAGGTTGCGGTAGTTGTAGCGCACTTCAGACGGGGTAACGGTTACATTTTCAACGATTTTCGAGCGCATTTGCTGGCTTAACAGCTGCTCGCGAATAGCTTCCTGCATGTCGGCTTTAATACTTGCAATTGATTTTCCAAAATAGGTTTCAACAGCACTTTCGGTACCAAAGTGTTGCATGTACATTTGCAATTGCGCATCCATTTGCTGGTTTACCTGGCTGGGTGTTACCGTAATCAAGGTATCCAGTTCGGCCTCGGCTACCAGCAGTTTGTTAATCAAAAAATCTTCCAGTATTTCGCATTTCATATCTCCTTCCGAAGTAATTCCCTGCGCCTGCTGGTTAATGTTCATGGTTTCGATGTCCGATTTCAAAATAACGTTACCACCAACCACGGCTACAATTTGGTCGATAACCTTATCCTGAGCATTTGCTCCGGTAAGTACCGCAAGCATTAGCATTATTGTTACAAAAATTCTAGTCATCTTATTTTCATTAATTTGTTTTCGTGTCATATATTCTGAATTTCTTTTTTCTTACACCTTCCGTGTAAATATTTTCTTCAATTTCTTTTAAGAACCTGATCTTACGTTGATTCAGGATCAGATTTTTAATATTGTCCCGAACAAATTCAATCGGAGCCAGATCGTTACTTAGCTTATAATCATGAATGCTGACAATATAGTAATAATTTGAATCATTCATTTCATACAGCTCGTTCCGCTTCAGAAAGGTCTCCGTGTCTTCCACCTTTTGCGGAAAGTTGTTTTCCAGTGTCTGGAAGCTGATCCATTCGTCGGCTGATATGTTTGCTTTTTTAGCGTATTGACTGCAATAGTCGCGAAGTTCGTCAATTCCTTCAGGTGAAGTGTCGGCAATCAAGGATTTTACCATATTGGGATCGGCCAAATCGCCTGGTATCATTACAAACGTGGCTTTTACAATGCTGTTATTCAGGTTAAAGTTTGCCGGGTTATTGTTGTAAAACTCCTCAATTTGCTGGTCGGTAACAAGGGTATCCATCCGTTGTTTTATCAACTCGTTTTTGTACTTGTAAATAATCAACGAATTGCGGTATTCTTCCAACTCATTACGAAGGTCTTTTTGCTCTTCACTCAGGTTCTCATCGGCTTTCTGAATGAGTAGCTCCTGCTTAATCCATTTGTCGATGTAGTTATCGGTCATCGATATACTGTCTTCTCTGCTGATTCCTTTGGGCAGAATTTCTTGCACTTTCGAACGATAAAGCACTTTTTCTCCAACGCTGGCAACCGGTTCATCGTTACTTCCTGACGAACATGAAGCAAGTGCAATTGCCAGTGCAACGATAAAACCATATGTGATTTTTCGTTTAAACACCTTCGATGGAATTTAGTAGTTTTTTATTCACTTTAACCTTGTACTTGCTGCGCAGTTCTTTTATCCATTGTTCTTCCAGATAATCCTGGTAATCGGATATGAAAAGGCCGCGAGCTTCATCCAGCGTTTTTGGCTCCGGTTTAATTAAATCGCCACGAACAAAAGTGGTGGCACTGTCAAAATCTTCCGGTTCTTTGCCGTTCCAAACGTAATAATCCACTACCGGATTTTGGGCTTCTTCCCAGGCTCCGGTTTCAATGGAAATCAGTTCTTCACCATCAGTATTTATGTGTGCGAGTACTTCGTCAGCATTCAGGCCGGCACCAAACAGGTTTTCGGCTTCTTCGCGAACCGACACATCCTTGCAGGTAATTATATGACCCTTAAAACGATCGCCCCAAAGGTGTTTATCCTTGTTCTTTTGGTAGAAATCTTCCAGGCCAGCAGTGTCTTGCGCTGCATAGTTCCAGATTTTTTCCTGCGAAATATTAAACAGCAAAATGCCATCGTGGTATTCGTTCATCAGGTAGCGGAACTCCGGGTATTTCTCTTCCAGTTTAGCGTCTTCCAGATTTGTGATCTCATCCGTCACCCAATTATCGTAAACCGAAAGGTAAGAGCCCGTTTTAATATTATTTCGAGTAATAAACGCTGTCAGTTCTTCGGCTCCAAAGTTTTTATTGTCGATAGTAAAGAAAGTATCTTCGTGCAAAGCAGAAGTGTCGGCAATGGTTAGTTCGGCTAATTTTGCTTTGGCAGCTTCGTTTTCCGAGAAGTTATACTCCTTTTTCAGTTTCTGAACAAACATTTTTTTTCCTGATTCCTGGCGTGCAGCATCTTTTTTTATCTGACTTTCAATTAACGTGTGGGCCTCTTCAAAAGGAGGAACCGGGCGGGCACTTAGGCGTTTTATAATGTGGTAGCCAAAAGGCGTTTCAACAGGTTCCGAAATATCGCCATCGTTTTTCAAGGCAAATGCCGGATCTGAAAATTCCTTAACGATCCTGCCTGCCGCAAACCAGGGCATTTCTCCACCGCGTAGTGCAGAGCGTCGGTCCTGCGATTCGTCTTTAGCCAAAGCCGCAAAATCAGCTCCGTTGAGCAGCAACTGGTAAATGGAATCGATGGCCGTTTTTGCTTTTGCTTTTTCTTCGGGAGTAGCATTCCTTCCCACGTTTTTCATTATGTGGGCAACCTGCAATTCTCCTTTGTTGGGGCGTGTGTTGTGCACCTTAATCAGGTGGTATCCAAAGTCGGTACGCACCGGCTCCGAAACTTCTCCAACAGGCGTGTTAAATGCCGCATCTTCAAAAGGAGCCACCATGGTAAAAGCCGAAAAATAGTTTAAATGGCCTTTGTTTGTTTCTGCCGACGGATCTTCCGAGTATTCCATTGCGGCATCCTCAAAAGGTTTTCCGGCGATTATCTGCTTACGAATGTTCGTAATTTTGTCGAGTACCTGCTGTTCTTGTTCTGGCGGCGCATCTTTGTCAACACCCAACAAAATATGGCTTGCATTTACCTCCAGTTGCATACGGCGGTAAAGCTCTTCAACCTGGTGTTCGTTAAACTCAATATCGGTAAGATAAGGCGCTGCAATTTCTTTCCTGTAACCGGCCAGTTCATTAATAAAGGCCTGGCTGGTGTCCATTTTTAAGTTTTCAGCTTCAATAACTTTCAACTTAAAATTAATGAACAGTTCCAGGTATTCTTTGGGTGTTTTTCTATCGGCATCGGAATACAGGTTGCTGTTGTTCTTGTTGTAAACGAATTCAAATTCATCTTTACTAACCTCGTGTTGATCAATCGTTAACAACACCTCGTCAGATTGTGCTACAGCCTGTAAGGTAATGACAACAAAAAAAATCAATGAAAAGAAAACTCTATTCATTTTACACCATCGGTTTATATTTGAACAACTCTGCTTGAGCAAATTGCGAATGTTTTACACCCCTTCGGGTAAAAGCAGCCCGCGCTTACTGGCGGCTGCTGTAGTTCGGTGCTTCACGAGTAATACTTACATCGTGTGGATGGCTTTCCTGAACACCCGCATTTGAAATTCGGGTGAATTTAGCCTGTTGAAGCGCTTTAATATTTTGTGCTCCGCAATATCCCATTCCGGCGCGTATACCACCAAGTAGCTGATAAAGCACTTCGTATAACGATCCTTTAAAAGGAACGCGTGCAGCAATTCCTTCAGGAACCAGTTTCTTAATATCTTCTTCCATATCCTGGAAATAGCGGTCTTTCGATCCTTTTTGCATGGCCTCAACCGATCCCATTCCACGGTAAGCTTTAAATTTCCTTCCCTGGTAAAGAATGGTTTCACCCGGTGATTCTTCAACACCTGCAAATAATCCACCTGCCATCATCGAGTCGGCACCGGCGGCCAAACCTTTTACAATATCTCCTGAGTAGCGGAGTCCACCATCGCCAATTACAGGAACACCTGAATCTTTAATCGCTTTTGCAACATTGTAAATAGCCGAAAGCTGTGGAACACCCACACCGGCAATAACACGGGTGGTACAAATCGATCCCGGTCCAATTCCAACTTTAACAGCATCGGCACCTGCGCTAACCAGCAATTGTGCAGCTTCGGCAGTAGCAATGTTTCCGGCAACCACATCTTTGTCCGGATATTTTGATTTTATGCGTTTTAGCATATCAACCACTCCTTTGGTATGTCCGTGTGCAGTATCCAAAACAAGTGCATCAACCTGTGCTTTTACCAGCGCATCTACACGATCCATGGTATCGCCTGCAATACCAACACCGGCTGCTACGCGCAAACGGCCTTTTTCGTCTTTGCAGGCAAACGGTTTATCTTTTGCTTTGGTAATATCTTTATAGGTAACCAGCCCGATCAATTTATTTTCCTTGTCAACAACCGGTAGTTTTTCAATTTTGTGTCGCTGAAGAATTTCGGCAGCTTTATGCAAATCGGTTGATTCGAGCGTAGAAACCAGGTTTTCGCTGGTCATCACTTCCGAAATAGGGCGGCTCATATTCAGCTCAAAACGAAGGTCGCGGTTGGTAACAATTCCTACCAGGTGGCCGTGACCATCAACAACAGGAATACCACCAATTTTATATTTGGCCATAAAATCCAGTGCATCCTTCACTTTTTTCTCAGGAGTAATGGTAATCGGGTCGTAGATCATACCATTTTCGGCACGTTTTACAGTTGTTACCTGGTGCGCCTGCTCCTCAATACCCATGTTTTTGTGAATCACACCAATACCGCCTTCGCGTGCAATGGCAATGGCCATTTTACTCTCGGTAACCGTATCCATAGCTGCCGAAATAATCGGAGTATTAATGATAATGTTACGGGTGAATTTCGAAGATAGATCAACTTCGCGTGGTAACAATTCTGAATATGAGGGAATTAAAAGAACATCATCAAAGGTTAATCCTTCAAACTGTATTTTGTCTTCTAGAAACGACATGCCTAACTATTTTAATGTTTTTATTAAAGCGCAAAACTACAAAAAAATAGTGGACCAGAACTGATTTATTTAAGCTGTGCTTACTTTTGAAGAATAAAAATTGTTAAAGGTTAAAATGATTTCTTAATTTGTATTAATGGAAGACTTCAGGCAGATACTTACCCGCTATTGGGGCTACCCCGAATTCCGGCCGCTGCAGCTCGAAATAATTGAGTCTGTTGCAGCGGGTAATGACACGCTTGGACTAATGCCAACCGGAGGCGGTAAATCAATAACTTTTCAGGTTTATTCGCTGGCGCACGAAGGCATTTGTGTGGTGGTTACACCCTTGATTGCTTTAATGAAAGACCAGGTGGAGAACCTGAACCGGAAAGGGATAAAAGCCCTGGCCGTGCACAGCGGAATGTCGGCACGCGAAATAAAACTTACGCTTGATAACGCTGTTTGGGGCAATTACAAGTTTTTATATGTATCGCCCGAACGCTTGAATTCAGAGCGTTTTATAGAGCGCCTGGAGCAAATGAAAGTAAACCTGTTAACGGTTGACGAAGCACACTGTATCTCGCAATGGGGGTACGATTTTCGGCCCAGTTACTTAAGCATTATTAAAGTGCGGGAACTGCTGCCCAAAATTAAAATACTGGCCTTAACAGCAACCGCAACTCCTAAGGTGGCCGACGATATTCAGGATAAGCTGGGTTTCAAAGAGAAGAATTTGTTAAAAATGTCTTTCCACCGCGAAAATCTGAGTTACCTGGTGCGTCATGTCGAGAATAAAACCGGATATCTGCTCGATACATTGAGAAAAAGTAAAGGCTCGGGAGTGGTGTATGTGCGCAGCCGCAAAGCCACACGCGAAATTGCAGAAGAACTAAGGCAAAACAGAATTTCGGCAGATTATTATAACGCCGGTTTGGGAAATATAGTTCGTAGTTCGCGGCAAGACGACTGGCTGACCGGAAGAACGCGTGTGATTGTTGCTACCAATGCTTTTGGAATGGGAATCGACAAAGCCAATGTTCGCTTTGTAATTCATATTGATGCACCCGATTCGCTGGAAGCCTATTACCAGGAGGCGGGTAGGGCAGGCCGCGACGGGAAAAAATCGGCAGCGGTGTTACTATATAATAATGCCGATACCACAAAACTGAAAAAGCATATTTCAACTTCGTTTCCCGAAATTGATAATATAAAACGCATTTACGATTCGCTGTGTAACTATTTTCAAATCGCTGTGGGCTACGGAAAAGGGCAGGTGCGCGAATTTAGCTTACAGGGATTTGCCCAGGCCTACAAATTTCAGCAGGCGATGGTTTACAATAGCCTGAAGATTTTACAACGCCAGGAATACCTTGAATTTACCGAGCAGGTTGACAGTCCGTCGCGAGTATATTTCCCTATTTCGCGCGATGAGTTGTACAAATTTCAGGTGGCCAATGCCAAACTCGACGATTTTATAAAGCTGCTTTTGCGCTCGTATACCGGTTTGTTTACCGGTTATGTATCTGTTGATGAAGAGTTGTTGTCGAAACGTTCGGGGCTTAATCGCGACCAGGTGTACAATTACCTGAAACATTTGCGCCAGTCGAAGGTGATTGATTATGTGCCGAAAAGTCAAACGCCGTTTATCTACTTCACTAAAGAGCGGGTGCATATCGACCGTCTGAAAATATCGAAAGAGAACTACGATCTGCGGAAAAAGGACTATACCGAAAAAATAGAGTCGGTAATTCATTATGCTACCGATTCGGCTACTTGCCGCAGCCAGATTCTGTTAACCTATTTTGGTGAAACCGATGCGGCACCCTGTGGTACCTGCGATATTTGTAAAGCCAAACAAGCACTGGCACTAAGCGATTACGAATTTGAAACCGTTAGCAAACGCGTTCAAAAATTGCTTGAGGAACCAAGTACCTACGAAAACCTCTTGTTTAAACTAAAGGGCGACCAACAAAAAATGCGCGAAATAGTTAAGTGGCTACTCGATAACAAAAAAATAATCTACCGCGTTGACGGATTGCTGGAATGGAAGTAAAAAGATTAGAAGGCAAAAGACGCAGTTCTCAGTTTATAGTCTCAGTTCACAGTCTCAGTTCACAGTCTCAGTTCTCAATTTCTCACTTGGTACTATGAAAAAGTAAACTACAAAGCTCTTCCTCATTCACTCAATTCCACATTCACTATTTTACCATTTAAACTCTTTTATCCTGTCTTAAAAATCTTTACTACTTTTGCAGCAGTTTAATTATTGGGAAATTAGGTGTGACTATGGATCAGATCGTATATTCAAAAAATGTAGTTGAATTTGTAACAGTGGCTAACGAGTACTGTTCTACCATCGAGAATGTGTCGCATCTCACTGCAGAAGAAAATCTTGCAAAGCTGCAAAAGTTGCTGCCATTGCTCTATTTAAAGGCTTCGGTTGTTGGGAAGATTGAAATGGTAATGGACGAGGAACTGGAGAAATTTGTAAACGAACTCGACTACAATGTGTTGCACCAGAAATGGTTGCAGTTGTTGGGCGAGAACGATGGTTTTCATGAGGTTTTCGACCCCAATATTCAGTTTGGAGAAGAAACAGTACGGGCAAGTGTTTCCGAAAATCTGATGGATATTTACCAGGACCTGAAGGATTGTATCACCAATTACAGCATTGGTAACGAAGAAGTAATGAACGATGCAATTTCGGAGTGTATTTATCATTTTGAAGAGTTTTGGGGGCAGCAGCTGGTAAATGTTATGCGTGCCGTGCACATGCTGGTATACAGCGGTACTGATTTTTCGACTGAAAGTAGTAATGACGAAGCTGTTCCCGGGAAAGGAAATCCCAAGTGGCTTGATAAATTCTGGGGAACCGAGCAAGAAGAGGAATAAATGTTTAAAGAAAAAATATCAAACGAAGAATTGACGGGGCTGCCTTTAAAACGTTTTGAAGGCCAGATCTTTTTAGTTGATTCATTAGAACAGGTAAAACATGCCATAGAAGAGCTCAACGGAGCAACGATAATTGGCTTTGATACCGAGACAAAACCTTCGTTTAAAAAAGGAGTGGTAAACAAAGTGGCTTTGCTGCAATTGTCGACCAAAAACAAGGCTTTTTTATTCCGGATTAACCGCATTGGTTTGCCACGTGAAATTGTGGAATTACTGGCCAACGAAAATGTGATAAAACCGGGTGTTGCTATTCGCGACGATATTAAAGGCTTACAGGAATTTGTACCTTTTAAACCGGGTGGTTTTGTTGAGTTGCAGGATGAGGCAAAAGAAATGGGCATTCAGAATTTCAGCCTGAAAAAACTGACTGCCATTGCCTGTGGTTTCCGTATTTCGAAAGGACAGCAGCTGACCAACTGGGAAGCCAGCGAATTAACAGAAGTGCAACAATATTATGCAGCCACCGACGCGTGGGCTGCACTGGAAATTTTCGAGAACTTTTCAAAAAATTAGAGATGGCAAAAGAGTTTGTCAAAGTTATATTAAAGTCGGGTAAAGACCAGTCATTGCTGCGTTTTCACCCGTGGGTATTCTCCGGAGCCATTAAAGAAATGTACGGAAAACCTGCCGAGGGCGACATGGTAAAAGTGTATTCGAACCAGGACCGGTTTTTGGCAATGGGACACTACCAGATTGGATCGATTGCTATTCGTCTTGTGTCGTTTGAAGATGTTGAACCGGATTACGATTTCTGGAAAAGTAAAATCGAAAGTGCGTGGAACCTGCGTAAAAAAATAGGTTTTGAGAATAACCCGGAAACGAATGTTTTTCGATTGATACACGCCGAAGGAGACGGAATGCCCGGCCTTATCGTTGATTTCTACAACGGAACTGCGGTAATGCAAACGCACTCCATTGGTATGCACCTTATTCGCGAAGAGCTGGTGAAAGCCTTGCAGGAAGTGATGGGCGACCACCTAAAAGCCATTTACAATAAAAGCGAAAAAACATTGCCGTTTAAAGCCCAGGTAAAATCGGAAGACGGTTATTTGTTTGGTGGCCCCGATGCTTCGGGAGCACACGAAGTGCTGGAACATGGACTGCGTTTTAAAGTGGACTGGGAGAATGGACAGAAAACCGGGTTCTTTGTCGACCAGCGCGAAAACCGTAAGCTGGTGCAGGAATTTTCGAAAGGCCGCGATGTGCTGAACATGTTTTGTTACACCGGAGGTTTTTCGTTTTATGCCATGCAGGGCGGTGCCAAATCGGTGCACTCGGTTGATGCATCGGCAACTGCAATTGAACTTACAGATGAGAACGTGGAGTTGAATTTTCCGGGAGACCAGCGCCATAAATCAACGGTGATCGATGGTTTTGAGTACCTGAAAGATATTAAAGATAAATACGACCTGATTATTCTTGATCCGCCGGCATTTGCCAAACACCGCAACGCATTGTCGCAGGCATTAAAAGGTTATAAACGAATTAACACCCGCGCTTTCGAGCAAATTCGTAAAGGCGGAATCCTGTTTACTTTCTCCTGTTCGCAGGTGGTGTCGAAAGAGAAATTCAGGGAAGCTGTTTTTTCGGCAGCAGCAATTTCCGGGCGAAAGGTTCGTATCCTGCACCAAATGAGCCAGCCGGTAGATCATCCGGTTGATATTTACCACCCTGAAAGTGAATACCTGAAGGGACTGGTTTTGTATGTGGAGTAAGAGAGGTAAAGGAAAAAGTTAAAAGTAAAAAGGCAAAAGGATTGTAAAGTGAATGAGTTATTGAGGTAGAACTTTGTGTAGCTTTGTGCTTACTTTGTAAAACTTTGTGTTAAAATATAATTACATAAAAATGCAAGAACTAACAAACAAGTATAACTCCCAACTGGAAGAAAAAACGATTGTAGAGAAATTACAATTCCTGGTTGAACAGCATCCTGACAAAGTTGTATTTACCACCAGTTTTGGTTATGAAGATCAGGTGATCACCGATATCATTTTTAAGAACGACCTGCCTATTAAAGTGGTTACTTTGGATACCGGCCGTTTGTTTCCTGAAACGTATAAAGTGTACCGTAGTACACTCGAAAAATACAACAAGCCGATTAAAGCATATTTCCCGCCAACCGAAGAAGTGGAAAAACTGCTCGATGAAAAAGGGCCTTTCAGTTTTTACGAATCGCTGGAAAACCGCAAAGAGTGTTGTTACATCCGAAAGGTAATTCCATTAAAACGTGCCTTGAAAGGGAACGACATTTGGATTACCGGATTACGTGCTTCGCAGTCGGAAAACCGCAGCGACATGAAATTTTTTGAGTACGACGCAGGAAACGATATTGTAAAATTCAACCCATTAATGGAGTGGAGCCTGGAAGAAACCATAGACTGGGTAAAAAAATACAACGTACCTTACAATGTGCTGCACGACAAAGGTTTTGTTAGCATTGGTTGTCAGCCATGTACACGTGCCATTCAGCCGGGCGAAGATTTCCGTGCCGGACGCTGGTGGTGGGAGCAGGGCTCAGGAAAAGAATGCGGATTGCATTCTGTAAAAAAGTAAATTCAACTTACACTATAGCTATAAGGCACGGAGTTTTCCGTGCCTTTTTTTGTTTCCAAATCTTTTACTTGAAAATTTCCCCTTCTGCCAGGAGGGGTGTCAGCGATATGAGCTATTAAGTTGGATGATTAATAGGGTTTCGCTGACGGAGAAGCAATCTGTTCTATCATTTATAAAGCAACCTTAAACCACGAAGAAATAGCAGATGATGAGCTTGTACCGGTTGGGTGTTGCTGCATGCCTTTCATCTGCCCGCCACGACCACCACCGCCGCCGGACATTCTTCCCATTCCTCCTCCTGAGCCTCTGCCTCGTCCGGACCCGGAATTATTTGACATGGATCCGCTTCCTTTCATGGGGGGAGCAGAACTTCCCATTTCCAATCCTGCGGAAAAAGTATGATCCCCGGCAAGGGGAATTTCTTTTAGCGGCAATTGCAATTCTAAAACAAGCTCGTTGTATTTGTTGGTAGTAAAATTGACTTCAATAGCATACAAGTGGGGACTGCGATAAAAGGTAAATTCTTCGCCGTTGGCATCCCATGTTACTTTTTTTAGGGTACTGTTTATGGCTGCGGCTATATTTCCGTTCATCCCCGGCTCTTGTATTGGTCGGCCCTGCAAATTTTGCCGGTTCAGCTGATCGGGAGAACGTTCAATTTTGAGTGCATACTTTTTGCTTTTTTTGCCTTGCGGATCAAAATAAAGGTTTAGTCCGCTGCGCATAATCCTTGGGTAGCTGGTCCGATCGCTCAAAGTCGCTGTAAAAAAGAAGTTCGTGTCATTCACCGCCACTCCATACCGGATATTATTTTTTTTATCAAAATGGGTAGTTGGAATAGCTGAAAATTCAGGAGTTGTTTTGCCGGAAAGATTTTGGCACTGATATACCGGAATTTTGGCACACGAAAAGAAAAATAAAGAAAGGAAAATGTAGCCGATCATTTTCACTGATCGCCTGTTGAATAGATTCATGAATTACAATTTTTGTTGAATAAAAATCAATGTTTTCAGAATTAGACACAAACCTGAATCTAAACTTGCGATACAAATTCCTTTTATTTTTAATGTAACAGAACATCACTTCACGGATTTCCCCTACTGACAGGAGGGTGTCGGCAATATGAGCTATTAAGTTTGATGATTAATAGGGTTTCGATGACGGAGTGGTGTAGCAGGGGTAGATTGCTTCACTTCGCTCGCAATGACACGGTATATCCAGGTTCAGGGCAGCGGACAGAAGAGAATCGTGCGGGGACAAAACAGGTCATTGTCCGCTGCAGATCTATACCTAAAAAGAATGTCATTGCGATTTGACAGCTGGCGGAGAAGCATTCTAAGTACTTAGCCTGAATGTGTGCCTACTCAAAAAAAAGTCCCGATCGACAAGCAATGTCAACCGGGACTTAAAACGTATGTAATGTATAACTTTTGCGTACTATAGCTGAAGATTTTTCAGCAGTGCCGTTTTGTTTTCCACATCAGCGGTAATGGCATATACCGAGATGGTGGCACCTGAAATAGCATCAATGTTTTTGTCCACTTTTAACGAACCTGAGCCATTAAAACCGATGAACTGTTTTAACCAGCCTTTGGCCGTAATTTCGTGGCCGTGCGTAGCCTGGTAGTTATAAACTTTTACGTCCCGCACGGTTTTATTCTCATCGAATAAAATGTAATAATCAAAATATTCCGAATCGAGTGTTGTCAACGATTCGTGCACTACCGAACATCCTCCGGCGCGGCAGCTGTTCACCCGCCCGACGTAAATGTAACGGTAAGCATTTTCATTATTTTCGGTAACCAGAAAGTATTTGCCGTTAATATCGCCACTAGCCGGGTCGGTAATTTTCATTTCCTGAACTCCCGACAGCGTTTCGATACCCGATTTCTGAAGGGTCTTTTCCAATGCTTTTGGCTGAAAATCCACGTCTCTTTGGGCAAAGGCCAAACAGGTACTAAATACAATAACAATAAATACAATTCCTGATTTCAATTTCATTTTTCTGTAGTTTAAAACATTACACCAATTCCGGCGCTAAACGTTTTTGCGTAAGTATCGGTAGCTGCATTTTTCACAAACTGGATATCGGTTTTTACAACCGCTCCTTTTGTTAATGCCAGCGTAAGTCCGGTGGTAATAGCTGTTTTTTCGTACGATGCGTTTTTAGCAATATTGTTTTCTACCGAACTGTGTGTATTTAAAAACTCGTAACGAACAAACGGTGTCAGTTGCAACTCGGTGTCAACCGTGCGGAAAACGTTGTAAGCAGCCTCGGCGTAATACCCGATCATAGCGCTTCCCACATCGTTCATGCTTCCGTCATTGGCCGTAAAAACATTGTACTCATCGGTGTTTGACAGGCTGGCATAGTACAACTGACCACGCAGCTGAAGTCCTTTTACCGAATAACGGGCATCCAGTCCGAGCATTGAAATACCAACTACCGACGAATCGGCCATTGCTACAGCGGCGTCATCATCTTTGTCGATACCGTTGTACAATTTGCTTTGTGTTTTTCCAAGGTAAGTCGATACACCCAGGTTTAATCCCCTGATTCCGAAATATTCGATTTTACCTGCAAAATTTGGTGCGCTTACATACGACTCAGCTCCTTTTTGACGGCCGCTACGCAATCCTTTTGCGCCACTTAGTTTAGCCGAACCATCGTAACCGTTAAAACCGTTCATTACATAGGCCTGGTATTTTAACGACGCCGGTAAAATTGTTCCGGTAACACCAAAACCAATTTCGCGCCAGGTAGTTGGCGTAATGGTATTGTCAACCAGCGGGCGTTCAACACCATTAAATGTTGTAGGCTCGTGGTACTCGTTAATAATTCCCATCGGAACCAACATCAATCCGCCTCTGAAATTAATGGCATTGTTTAGTTTGTACTGCAAAAAAGCCTGCTCTACATAAACCTCTTTAACGTGTTCGTATTCAATTTCTGTAATAAACTGTGTTTTTTCGTTGAAGTTATAACCCAGTAACATCACCACGCGGTGTACATCCAGTTTACCGTTGTTATAAGTGTCGCCCGATAAAGGCTGGTTGTAATGTACTTCGCCGTAACCGCCAATCAGCAGTTTGCTGTCTTGAATTAAAAGATTATCGGCTGAGTTGGTGTATTGGTTGGGATTGTTTTCTTCGTCTTGTGCGAAAGCGAAAAGTCCTGCGCTTACAATTAAAAATGATAATAATAGTTTCTTCATGATTTATGGATAAAGTTGTTAAATATTCACACTGCAAAACTAGCTGGAAGACCTGAGGTGTGAAATCCCAAAAAGTGGTGATTTTAGATGTTGGTAACTACTATTAGTAGTGATGAATGGTGGCTATATCACCTGAAATTGTGATTGTGGGGAGGAACGACAGGAGAAAGGATTAAAGATAAAGGATTGTTGATTAAGGGATTAAGTTGCGAGCCATTAGCCGCCTGCTGGGGGAGTAGCAATCTATTCCCTCGTGCAAGGATTCACGCGGTACCGGAGTTTTTTGCACCGTCCTTTATAGCGGAAACGATTTCTATTTAAAATTGTGCCCGCAATTAAAACAGTGCCATTTTTTACGGATCAACGGAAAGGGAGTAGTGACTAACAGCGACAAAACCAGGTACAACACATCCCATTTATAGTCGATCGCAAATCCGTATTTGGTGTTATCCGATTTACAGTTCGGGCAAATAACCTCACTTTCGTTATCATGATGAGAATTATAACGATCTACCAGCTCTTTATCCAGGTAGTATTCAACGGGTCGGATTCGTAAATACTTAAAAACATCTCTGTCGAAATCAAACAATTCATAAAAAAAATCATTCCAGTTAAAATGCAGTTTTTTGCTTGCCAGTAATTGAAATTCCTTTTCTGCTTCAACAATTTCGGCCACTTCAGCAGCGTTTAAAAGCCAGGATTCTATTTCGGCAGGTTTATCGAGCAAAACCGGATTGTTTCGGATTACCGATTTAATTCTTAACACCTCCTGCTGCCGTTCATATTCAGGATTAAGGATTTCACTGATTTTGTATTCCACCTTTTTATCGGACAAACAGCCTTTTTTCAGGTGAGCGAGTATTGCAGTGGCCGACTCAAACTGGTGCGATGGTACTTTTAGCTTCACACCTCCAACGGCTACTGCCCGAAATGGATGCACCCAAACAATATTTTCATCAAAAACAAAACAATCTATCCCTTCGGTTTCAAGCCGGCCTTTTAAAATGTGGCAGTCAACCGGAATGTTTGAACTAATAAGTGTTACGAGTTGAAGCTTTGGCATATATTAGTTTTTAGGTTTGTGCTCAGTTCATTAATGCCTTAAATGTTTGGCACGCTGTCAGTGTTTTTAAAAATAACAAGCGATTGTACGGCCATATCGTGGATGGCTTTACCCGTTTTGTTATCGCCTACGGTAATTAGCGAAAGCCAGCCCAGCAAAGCTTTAATAATATAGCGAAATACAGCCAGCGGGAAAAGAATATTCTTGTGCGGATTGTTGGCCCGTTTTACCCGGATACCCAACAAAAAATGCCCGATTGTTCCGCCAAAGATGCTGGTAAAAAGCGGATCGTAAAGCAAGAAGATAAATACGAAAGCGGCTATACGTGCAAAATCGGGAACGTTTTCGAACCGATCGAACAAAGCAACAATGCCCAGCATAAAAATCAGAAGAATTACCGAATCG
The DNA here is from genome assembly GCF_041583095.1 of Draconibacterium sp. Taxonomy (NCBI): domain Bacteria; kingdom Pseudomonadati; phylum Bacteroidota; class Bacteroidia; order Marinilabiliales; family Prolixibacteraceae; genus Draconibacterium; species Draconibacterium sp. The sequence goes on along the minus strand of NZ_JBFHGM010000006.1, from coordinate 355 downwards.
GTTATTACTGCTTTTACTCTTACAAATACTCCCGGATAGTTTTGGTTTTCCATTTTTATTGGTAGTTATCTGGTGGAACGGATTACAAATCTGCACCAGCGAATGTAGTAAAATTCAACGGATTGGGAATACGCAACCAATTTTCTTTTATAATTTTTATGGAGATATCCTTCTGGAATTTGTCAGGGCGTATTGCAATACGCCCGTGCTTTCGGAGATTATTTCAATTTGTCTTTATTCCAGTTTTTGGGATTATTGATAATATAATTTGAAATATTTCGATAGGCCCTTTCCGATCGAATGATGCTTTCGTAATAATTGCGCTGCCAGATTGAGCCGGCTCCGCTTGGGGCGT
>NZ_JBFHGM010000005.1:0-48353 GCF_041583095.1 Draconibacterium sp. | reverse complement strand
AGGAGGTGTTTCTGTTTTCCGATTCCATTGAGAACAATATCGGGTTAACCTCGGACGAAACGATTGATGAGAAACGTTTTGACGATGTGATTTATAAAAGCGCTTTTGCCGACGAACTGTTGCGTTTCCCTAAAAAAGGGAAAACAATGGTAGGAGAGAAAGGTATTATGCTTTCGGGCGGACAAAAACAGCGAATTAGCCTCGCACGGGCACTTTATACACAGGGCGAATTATTGATTCTCGATGATGTGTTTTCAGCTGTCGATACTGATACCGAGCGTTTCATGATAAAACAAATTGTGGAAAACTATGCCGTGAAAAGTATGGTTGTGATTTCGAACCGGGTGAGTGTACTGGAGAAAACCGATTTTACCATTGTGCTGGAAGATGGAAAGATGGCGGCTATAGGAAATCACGAAGAATTGTTAAAATATTCGGATTTCTACCGCGACATTGCGAAACTGCAACAGGAAGGTGAAACGAATAAAGAAATGCAGTAATGAACAGAAGCAAAAACAATATTATAAAAAATGTCGACTGGCAGCTGTTCCGAAAGTTTGCCGGCTATTTTAAACCGCACAAAAAGTGGTTTTTTCTGAGTCTTGCTTCCATTCCGGTTACTACCGGAGCAGGCATTCTATTCCTTTGGTTGATTGAAGATATCGTTGATAATTATATCGTTCCGGGCAATGTGGACGGCCTGATCAGACAAAGCATTTTTCTTGCTTTAGCACTGATTCTGAATATTCTGTTCGACGGGGTTTACAGTTACTCTTTTTCAAAAGCTGGAGGATTGGCAGTGGTTGATTTGCGCCGGCGCTTGTTTGGCAAATCGCTGCGTTTTCCGTTGAGTTATTTTGATAAAAAGCCTATTGGAGTAACCTTGTCGCGCCTTACGAGCGACATGGAAGCTGTTTCGGATTCGTTTGCTGCCGGGGTGCTCGGCTTGCTGGCCGACAGTATAAAAACCTTGGCGCTGGTGGGCTATCTTTTTTACATCAACTGGCGTCTTACTTTGGTGTTGTTACTGGTGGTTCCGGTAATTATTCTGGCAATAAATTTTCTAAGGAAAAAGATCAGGAAAGCATACAATACATCACGAACAAGCCTAGCAAAATCGGCCGCTTATTTGCAGGAGGCATTAACAGGAATGAAAACCGTTCAGCTTTTTGCCGCTGAGGATAAGGTGCTGAATAAATACGACGACCTGAACAAACAATTTTGCGATGCCCAAAATAAATCGAATGTTTATGATTCTTTCCTTTATTCGATTGTGGAAGGAATTACTTCGGTGGCCACGGCTTTGGTGATTTGGTACGGTGCCATTCAGATATGGGATTACGGTTATACACTGGGTATTCTCATTGTATTTGTAACCACTTTAGAGCGCCTTTTTGTGCCGGTAAAACAGTTTGCCCAGCAAATTTCAACCATTCAACGGGCCATGTCGGCGCTTGAGCACATCAGCGAAATGTTCGATCAGCAGGTGGAAGATCCTAAAGCAGAACCGTCAGACACAGTTCCCGAAGCAATAGCTTTGCAGGAAATCGAGTTTAAAAATGTGTTTTTCCGCTACTCGGAAGATACTCCCGACGTGCTGAAAGATGTGTCGTTTAAATTGCAAAAAGGTGATCGCCTGGCTTTGGTCGGCACCACCGGATCGGGGAAATCTACCATTATCCGTTTATTGGCAAAAACATACACCGGTTATCGCGGAAGTATAAAAATTAACGGAATCGAATTGTCTGAAATTCCAATAGGGCAGATTCGCGAAACGATTTCCATTATGCAGCAGGATATTTACATGTTTAATGATACGGTTGAATTCAATATCTCGCTGGGACGTAAATCCATTTCACGCAACGATGTGGAGCAGTCGGCATCGTTTGTTTATGCCAATTATTTTATCGACCAGTTGCCCGGAGCCTACAACTTTGTTATTCAGGATAATGGTGATAACCTTTCGAAAGGACAGGCGCAGTTGATCTCGTTTGCACGAGCCATTGCCGGAAACAGCGAGCTAATTATTCTTGATGAGGCAACCAGTGCTGTTGATTCAATTACCGAACAGTACATACAAAAAGCTATTGCCAATATTTTCTCCCGAAAAACGGTAATTGCTGTAGCGCACCGCTTGAGTACAATAAAAAACTCGGATATGATTCTGGTGCTGGAAGACGGACAAATCATTGAACATGGCAATCACGAACAACTTCTGAAATACGGCGGAAAATATGCCCGGCTTTTACACCAGTTTGAGGAGGAAGAGCAGCAAGCTTAAAAAATCCCGAAAATTACCAGGGCATAAATTACAAAGCGAAAATACCTGAATAGCGACCAAAGTAAATAGCTTTTAAAATTGTATCCGATAAGGCCTGATGCAAGGCTTACAACTGAGTGGGGAACAGGCGAAACAGCTCCCAGAAAAACAAATATGCCACCCCACTTCCGAAGGTTGGCGATGTGTTTCTGCACTTTGTTTTCGATGTGGTTTTTTACCGAAGGAATAAGAAACAGGCGTGTTCCCAAAAAGTAGGAAATAATACCGCCAATGTATGATAGCGTTGCTAAAATAAACAATGCTCTCCAAGGAATTTCCAGTTTCGATGCCCAGGCGATAAACATTTCAGGAGGTACTAATCCTAAAAATGTTTCGGATAAAAGAAATACCGAATAAATAATCTTTGGCGAATAAGTATCCACCAGGTTGTTGAGAATTAAATTGAAATCCAACAGAAAAATTTCAAGACTAACCACTAACAATATAAAAACTGTTGCAATTGTTGCGCCTTTATAGGCAGTGCTTTTCAGAAACGGATAAAACTGCGTAATGCGGTAATAGCGGTTTAATATCAATAAGCGTCTGGGGGACAGACTATATAGTAAATTCCTAATCATTATGTTCTATTATCGGTACCGTAAAATCAAAAAACAGTACTATATAACACAATTTGATTTTGAAATGTTGTGATGTGAGGCACAAAAAATAAACTTTAACATCTTATTAACGGGGACTGAAAAAGAAGCTAAAATTCTTTATGGAATGAAATATCAGTTGAAAGTAAACTAGGTGAGGCTTTTTATCCGGGTGACTGTGTGGATTTACCTACTCATTTTGGGGAAATTATGAATGTAGTTCATTTTCCTTGTAAGTTCAGGAAATATAATCTGTGTTTAAGTTTTGAATGAACTTGCTCTGAATCTGAGAAAGGGTGGTTGTTTTAAATATCAGAAAGACAGGTTGTTGTGTTGATTTTCGCCAGGCGCTTAAACAATGGTGACTTGATTGAGATTTAGAAAAAACATCCTGACTAACCTCGATAATAAAATGGCAGGATTTTGCCATATAGTATAGTAACAGGGGATTTTGAAATTTGGAGAATTGAACAAGTTTCAGGAATTCTCCTGATTAGTAACGCTATAAAATTTAAAGAAATGAAACGAGTAAATAATAATTACGATACAATGGTGGAAGCCATTGAGGGTTTAAAATCAAGAGGTTATACGCACAACTTTAATGTTGAGCCGGATGGAGTACTTTCTGAAGGAAAAAGTTCGCGCAAATATTTACCATCAAGTGTTGAGCTGCATGAGTTGCACCGTTTCGAAGGGGCAACAAATCCATCGGACATGAGCATTTTATATGCTGTTGGAACCGATACCGGTGAGAAAGGAACAGTTGTAGATGCATTTGGTGTTGATGGCTCGGAAACCGTTTCGAAGTTTATGAACCATGTAGCCCAGAAACAATTTGAGAATGGGAAATAGTAAATAGATTAAAAAATACGATCGTTCAAGGCAGGCAAGTCGCGCTGCCTTTTTTTATGAAAGCCACTGGGAATCAATAGCAGTGTATATCGGGAAAATTTGAGCATAAAAAATTGCCTCGGTGTTTCAGGCAATAGGAGGTGTTGTAGATTTTTTTATACAAATTGAGGAAACAGCTTCTAGTGCTCGCAATCTTCAATCAACAGTTCAAGAAAATCAGTCGACAAGGGTTTTTCAAGGTATGCACTTACAAATGGATATTGCATAACCTTATTCCGGTCGTCTTGTTTTTGCGAAGATGTGCACACAAAAACCTCTATCGATTTTTTCAATTTTTTCAGCTCGTTAAAATATTGCAGAAACTTAAATCCGTCCATAACCGGCATATACAGGTCTAAAAGAATGTAATCCGGTAAATCTTCCTTGTTCTTTATTTGTTTTAAATAGTCGATACCTTTCTGAGCGTTTTCGAAATGTATGAGATAATCCGATAGTTTTTTTTGTTCCAAAATAGAGTTATAAATACGCACCATCTCCGTATCGTCATCTATGAATATAATTTTCTTATATCCTGTATTCATCTCCATTTTATAATTTGTTTTGCTATTGGTAATCCAAATACTATTCCAAAAACCAAGCAGCAAACTTCATTATTAAACGCATTTAAACTATAGTTTTATATCATACAATTTTATTTTGTTGTAGAGTGTTTTTCGGTCGATATTCAGAATTTTTGCCGCCTTCGATTTATTGTAACCGGCTTCCTGTATGGTTTCAATTATCAGTTTTTTTTCAATTTCGGAAGACGCATGTTTTAATTTCGAATCGGTGTTAATGTTTTGTACCGTAACGGTTTGAGTATGGTTGCTGCTGGTCTCCGGATGTAAAATCTCTGAGGGGAAACATTCGGTGTCAATTTGTTCTCCTTCAGCCATTAACACCGCTCTTTTTATCACATTCTTCAGTTCGCGGAGGTTGCCGTACCATGGATATTTTAAAATAACCGATTCGGCTTCGGGCGTAACGCCACTAATATTTCGCTTAAGCTCTTTGTTGGCACTGTCGATAAAATGGCTCAAAAAAACCTTAATATCTTCGGGGCGTTCGCGTAGTGGGGGCAGGGTAATTTTAAATTCGTTCAAGCGGTGATACAAATCCTCTCTGAAATTGTTTTCTTTTACCTCGTGGTTTAAATCTTCGTTTGTTGCTGCAATTATGCGTATGTCAATACTTTTTTGCTTGTCATCTCCCAAACGCGAAACAACCCGTTCCTGGATGGCCCGTAAAAGTTTTAACTGAACATCATAACTCAGGTTACCTATTTCATCAAGGAAAAGGGTGCCACCATCAGCTTTCTGAAAAACACCCACTTTATCGGAAATTGCACCTGTAAACGACCCTTTTATATGTCCGAAAAGCTCACTGTTTGCCAGTTCTTTCGGAATGGCACCACAATCGATCGCCAGAAATGGTTTGTCTTTTCGCAGGCTGTTTTCGTGAATAAAACGCGCAATATATTCTTTCCCAATTCCGGTTTCGCCCGAAACAATTACCGACATATCGGTAGGTGCTACCTTGCGAGCCAGGTTAATTACGTACTTTATTTTTTGGCTGTCGCCAATAATAAAATCGCCGTTTGAATAAACCGTTCTCCGGCTTTTTTTTGCCACTGAAGGCTCAGGTTTTGACAATAGTTTTTTTATCAGCCCCAAAAGTTCCTCTTGCTGAATGGGCTTTGTAATGTAGTCGCTGGCACCCAGTTTCATTAATTTTACGGCCATTCTAACATCGGCGTAGGCGGTCATTATAATTACCGGAACCGACTGTTTTATCGATTTTAGTTGTTGCATCAGGTCGAGCCCGCTGCTGTCGGGCAACCTGAAATCGCATAAAACAAGGTCGAATTTATTCTCCTTAAAAAGTTTGAGTGCGCCTTTTCCGTTAAAAGCAATTTCGGCACCGTACTTATTGTTTTGAAGATGTTTTTTTAATAGCTCACAGATGAATGTATCATCGTCAATAATCAATATCTTCTTCATATATTGAATTTATGTTGGTATAAGTTTATACAAAAGTGTAACTAAAAAGTTTACCCGACCTGGGGTCTATTTTTTAACTGCCTTTGCCTGTTTTACTATTTCTTCTATTTGCTCCGAAACCTTTAGCACCGTATCGGGCAGCGCATCAAACTGCCGGTCTCTTAAAGTCAAATCCTCGATTTTTGAAAGTACGTTTGCTGTGCCGTTTAGTTTAAAAAATTTAAACGACGGAATGGCTTTATGTGCTCTTTCTCCAATAGTTTTCCAATCCTCGTTTTTCAACCCAACTTCAAATTCTGCCAGCAATGTTGCTGCATTATCGGTAAAATTGTCAATCATCGAATTAAAAAACTGCTTGTCGCCGGCAGCTGTTTTTTCCAGGTCGTGTACATTAAATGTATCGCCAGTTTCCGGTTCTTCAACAATGGTTTCGCTGATTACCGCACTCGGTTTCTCGTTATGCTCAATCTGCAAAATGTTACAAACTTTATTGTATAAATCAAGCTCGTAGAAAGGTTTAATAACATAATCGTTAAAACCCACTTTCAGATAGGTATTAATATCGGTTTTTAACGCATTTGCCGTTAATGCAACAAATGGTGTATCGGCATTCAACCCTTTATTAGCGCGTACTTTTTTTACCACATCAACGCCATTTTTTCGTGGCATGTGAATATCCAACAATACCAGGTCGAACTGTTTATCTTTTAGTTCTTCCAAAGCTTCTGCTCCATCTTTTACCAGCGTGAAATCAGTTTGCCAGCCTTTTAAAATCAATTCGGATAACATGCGGTTATGCTTGTCGTCGTCGGCCAAAAGAATTCTTTTTCCGCGCAGAAGGCTGTCGTCAAGATCGTACGATTTTACTTTTTCTTTCCGAGGTTTTGCCTTCGATAATTCCAAAGGGATGTTTACCCTGAATGTGCTGCCCTCGTTCTTTTTGCTACTCACGGTAATGTCGCCTTTAAAAAGAGTAACAAGCTTTTTGCATATTCCCAAACCCAGCCCGGCACCGCCGCGAATTTTTTCCGTTCGTTTGTTGCCTTGCTCAAAAACATCGAATATATAAGGCAGGTCTTTTTCATCAATTCCAATTCCCGTATCGCTTACCTCAAAAAACAGTTCAACCATTTTTTTTGTTTTTCGGGTAACCGTGGTACTGAATTTAATTTCACCCTTTTCGGTATATTTTAATGCGTTAACCAGCAAATTCATCAGTATTTGGCGTAAGCGGAAAGGATCTCCCTGTACAAATTCGGGGAGTGCATTGTCGGTTGCCATCTTAAATTCCAGGTTTTTCGCGGCAGCTTGTTTGGTATAATCATCAGCCAGCTCGTTGAGTAATTCTTTAATCGAAAAGCTGGTTTTTTCAATGTAAACCTTGTCCATACCCAGTTTAAAAAGGAATACAATTTCGTTTACCAAATAAAGGAGATGCTCGGATGAGTTATTGATTAGCGAAATAAATTTCTGCTGCTGTTCATCCAGTTTTGTTTTCTTTAGCTGATCGGTGAATCCGATAATTGAATTAAGCGGAGTGCGGATTTCGTGGCTCATATTGGCCAGAAATATCGATTTTGCCTTGTTGGCACGCTGCGCTTCCTCTTTACTTTTAATCAGCTTTTCTTCCAGTATTTTGTCTTTTGTAGCATTCTGCGATATAAGAATTCCGGCCACTGTATTCCCTTCAATGTCTTTTACCGGAGCTGCAGCAATGTAATACACATCTTTTTTATACCGAACTTCTCCTTCGGTAAATTCGCCGTTTATTGCTTTGTTGTAAAACGGAAAATACCGGCGTTGATCTTGTTTGGTATACACATCAAAAAGTGTTTTCCCGATAAAGCTGGAGTTGGTTAAATTGTACTTCTCTTTTTCTTTTCCTCCCGCCAGGATATAACGGTATTCCGGGTCGAACAGAAATACATCCATTCCAGGCAGGTTATTTAAAACAATTGATTGGAAATCGGCCAGGTGCACATGCTGAAGATCCTTGAACGAATAATAAACAATAACCCGGTTGTTATCGGTATTACTGGCCAACATATCAAATTCAAGAACACATTCACGCTGCCGGTTTATACCCGTTTTAAGCAGCACATCGGCTTTTGTGTTCTTTTTCTCGCTCAAAGCTTCAAGAAATGCTGAATTAAATTCGTTTAGCGTACTTTCTTCAACCAAATCGGCAAGATTCAGTTTCTCCGGACGCTCGGTATAGTCGTTATGATAATTCTGAAATCCGGGGTCGAGAAGTATATCTCCGGCAGTATTTAAAATAAAAACACCATCTTTTTTTGTGCGTTCTTCGGTTTCCTTTTCCCCAACAATGGAAACATCTTCGAGTTTTCTTATGCGTATTTTATTGAGATGAAATGACAGCCACTGTTCTATCTGAATCAGGTTTTCTTCGTTCAGTTCCTTTTTATTCAGTAAACTGTTAATCGTTTTTGAAAGTGAACTAAGGGAAAGTTTAAAATTATTTGAGTTGTCGGGCATTGATTATAATTGAAATACACTGTTATTAAAAGCATAAGATAAAGATACTTTTGCGGATTAAGGAATAAAGTGTCTATTATTTATACGATTTTAACGAATTGCCCTTGTTAAGGAGAGATGCGCTGCTTAAATACTGTTTTAGCTTATGGTTGATGAAATGCTGTGATGGATTTATTCTTCTTCCTCGCTTTCTGGAGCACTGTTTTTGCGGCCGCGAATTAAATCAAGAAATAAGTGGGTGCCAAATTCAAACGCCCAGTCTTTTAGCCCATCGGTAAAGTTATTAATTATCCCCACCGACGAACCCAACAGTTGCTTTTCGTTTAATTTCTGGCGGTACTCCAGGTTTTCCTTCATCAGCTCCAGTTCCCGCATATTTTTTACTCGCTTCATATTTGTAATGGTTTATGCTAATTTTTCTTCCCGGTTAGTTTATTTATGGTCTACTTCATCATCCTCGAACAATATTTCCGAGAAATTTGAAAGGAAGAACGAGGTCAATAGTTTGTTTCGGAATAAAAGAAAAACGATAAGAAGTACAACTAAACTGCCGAGCACGATAAATGCCCCATCAAGGTAACTGCCATAGGTTTCGCCATACCAAAAGGTGAACACAACCCCGGCGGAAGCCAGTATCAGCGTACACAATAAAATTATAATGAGCATCCCGAACAGAATGCTCATGTATTTCGATGTTTTCTTTAAAAACAGGAGCTTAACCAAGTCGATTCTTGTTTGCACATATTGTTTAACGGCTTCGTTAAGCCCTGCTATACTTTCTGTTAAATGGTCGCTCATTTTTTTACTTCTAATTGTTATTAATTACAATTATTAGTTCGCGGCTGCATCTTTCGTTGTTTTAGCCTTCGAATTCACTTTTTCTTTAATTTTTTCTTCTGTTTCTTCGGCTTTTGTTCGCATTTCTGAAACAACGTCGTTTAGTTTTTCTTTAATTTCTTCAACTTTGTCTCCAATAGTTTCTGAAACATCTCTCGACGTTCTCCTGATCTGTTTGTTTAGTTTCTTACGTGTTTTCACGCCTTTGTCCGGAGCTACTAAAATTCCGGTTAAAGTTCCTGCTGCTGCTCCGGCAATAAATCCCACCAATACATTTGTTGCTTTACTCATGATAAAAGTTTTTAAGGTTATTATTAAATTGTTTCTAATCTCTGTACTCCCTGATAGAAAATTCCATTCCACTGTGCCAGTCTAATGTTTTGAATTGATATAAGGGCCAGATTCAAAGAGGTGTACGAGGTTTCGTGTAGTTTGGTTGCATGCCGGCATTGTTGAGAATATTCTACAGTTTTTGTGTATTGTGTAGAATTGTTTCAGTTACGAGAGTGTTGAACCATTGTGTTTTAAAAGCTTTTTTGTGCATGGCACAATTTTCCCTCTTGTTAAGCGAAACATTAAATATGAAAATTATGAAAGCAATAGGAACTATTTTACTTTTAATTGGATTAGCAGGAACAGTATTTTTTGGAATAGAGGCTATAAATAACTCAGAAACATTTAGCTTCTTAGGCGTTGATGTTGCCTTAAGCAGTGCTAACTGGACACCTGTAATTATAAGTGGCGTCATAGCGGTGTTGGGGATTGTTTTACTATCGGTGAAAAAGAAAAAACTGGCGTAAATTTTCAAGATATAAACTTATTCATTTAAACATAAAAACGCAGTTGCAATACTTGTTGCAACTGCGTTTTTATGTTTAAAGTTGCAGGTTTTTGATGGCGCAGAATATGTAAAAAGCACTTCCTGTTTTAATACCTGTAAAGCTAGTCGTTTGCCGCGCTTATTTTAAAGGGCTCGGCAAATTTTAATGGTTTATTGTCGTGATTATAATATACCGAATACTGATGGCTAAGTTGTACCCCAAAATAAAAAATTAACGAAACATAATAGATCCAAAGAAGAATAACTACAAACGAACTGGCAGCCCCGTAAATTACGCCAAGTTGACTTTTTCCAATAAAAATACTAATGAGGTATTTACCAATAAAAAAGAGCACCGAAGCACAAACGGCAGCAAATAAACTTGCTTTCCATTTTACCTCAATATCCGGAAGATAACGAAAGATTAGCGTAAATGCGACCATCGTAATTAATAAAGCGGCACTCATTTCCAGGAGATTAAAGAGGGTAATAAACTCCGGATCGAAGGTGCTGGATAACCAGTCCTGAAAAATGCTCATTGAAGCGTCGATAACCAGCGAAATAAGCAATACCAGTCCAAGGCTTAAAATCAGTCCGAACGAGAACAGGCGGTCTCTTAAATATTTCAGCACATTTAATTTCAGTTTCGATTTTACCCGAATTCGCCAGATATAGTTAATCGAGTTTTGCATAATGCTAAAAAGTGTAGTTGCCGAAATCAGAAAAAGGCCGCCTCCGATAAGTGCTCCCAAACCGCTTTTTTCGCTGATGTTGTAATTGTCGATGGCGGTTTGTAAAAGCCGGCTACTGTCGTTACCAATCAGCCCCGACACTTCATTAAAAAGTTTTGCCCTGATAATGGCATCGTTGGTAAACATACCAAACACCGAAATAATGATAATAAGCATGGGAGCAATGGAAAAAATAGCAAAAAACGATGTTGTCGCGGCCATTCCAACCGGATTATTCGCCGCGAATCTTTTTATTGCTTTCAAAACTATTTTTAGGTGATCTCTGAGTATTCGCATCATTTTTTATTCTTATTTTTTCGTTTGAAAATTTTGAGCTGATATTGCTCGGTTCCTCTATCACTTATCAGGTAAGCATAAGGTTTTAAGCTATCGATTTGCCGCATAATAATTTTTAGCGTTGCCAATACCGGAATTACCACCAACATACCTGCTATACCCCAGATTATATTGGCAAACAACAGACTGACTATAATAGCCAATGGGTTTATTTTAATACTGTTTCCCACGATGTTTGGTGTTAGTAAGTTATTCTCAATAAATTGTATGATAATAAACAATACCACAACTTTTAGCATTGTTGGCAACGGATGCGGATAAGTAAAAAAGACATACATGAACGGTATAAACCACCCCAGGAACGTTCCAATGTATGGTATCAGGTTGAGAAGCGCGGCCAGTACTCCAAGTACCAGGGCATGTTTAATGCCGATTATTAACAGCCCTGCCGAATTGAGAACAGCCAGTATGGCAACAACCAAAAATAGTCCACCAAGATATTTGGTTATAACTTTCGATATTTCGCGCAAAATAGTTAGCGTAACAAACTTTTTGTCTTTTGGAGTAATACGTAAAATGAAGTGTGCTGTTTTTGTTCGGTAAAACAAAAGAAAGAAGGTGAAGACCGGTAAAATACCAATCTGAAAAATTGTTGTTGTTGTAGTCGTAAAAAGATTTCCTATTCCGGCTTGCCAGGTGTCAATAAAGTTTTCTACTGCCCGGTCGAAATATTGCTCCACTGTTGACACATCAATTTCCAGTTTATCGGTTAGTAAATTTTGTACATTAAGGCTTTTTTTGTCAAACTGCTCTTTTACATCATTAAAATCAATTTCAATATTTGAAGCTTTTAACGAGAATAAAAGTGCAATACCACCAATAAAAGTAATTACCACCAGCAATACCATTAAAATGGAAATAGCCCGGTTTACTCCCCATCGTTCAATTTTCCATACCACCGGGTAAAGTAAATAGGCGAAATACATCGCTATTACCATTGGGATAAGAATATTTTTGGTCAGGATTATAAAAGTCACAAATAGTGAGATTATAACCATAAAAAGTGCTGTTCTTGTTAATCCTGTGCTATTCATGCTGTTGGTGTATTTGCAGGATATATTGTAATAATTGTGCCAATTCTCGGATTTAATACAAGCTCGCCATGCATGCAATTACGTTTGGTGAAAAACAGGCATATGATTTCAATGCAGTTTCCCGGTTTTTCTTGAATCTGGCAAGGTGTTTTCTGTATGTTGGTTGAATCAAAACAAATTAGTTATGGCAAAAAAGAACAATATTCCACAAGTGAAAAACGAAGAACAATACGAAGCCTACGAGACATGGGCTACAGCAAACAAAAGTCGGCACGAATAGCCAATACGCCGGATTCGGGAATAAAAGGAGGAAAAAGCAGTAAATACGAAGAACGCACAAAACAAGAGTTGTACGAAAAAGCCCAACAAGTGGGAATTAAAGGACGAAGTAAGATGAATAAGGAAGAGTTAATTGAGGCCTTACGGAATAACTAGGAGCGATCGGTTGACTATCAAACGCAGGGCGATGAACTGCCCATGAAAAATTTTGTCTACGGAATAATAATCTCCACACAGCGGGGTAAAATTTCCACATTTACATGTAGTGGCTGACCCATAATTTCCCCATCAATTTGTAAGTTCCGCAGCTCCGGATTTTTGATTTTTACCTTTTTGCATTTGTAAGTATCAACAAAATCAAGGGTGTGAATCTGGCGGGTGTAGAAAGGTACAAGCATCTCCAGAAATTCGCTAACATTTTGCGGGCGTAGAATTACCAACTCAAAATAGCCGTCATCAGGTTTTCCTTTGGGATTGATAACCGCGCCGGTTCCAAATTTCGAGGCGTTGGCCAAAACCACCATAAATGCTTTTTTCGATACGGTAGCGTCTTCCAAAGTAATTTCAAAGGCTGCCGGATCTGCATTTCCAAACTCCTCGATAAACGATTTGGTATATCCCAATAATCCTCTGCTGTCGCTTTTTTCGTAAGTGCTAATCAGTTGTGCATTAAAGCCTATGTCGCTTAAATGCAGGCAAATGTGTTTTTCGTTTATTTGCAGCACATCAATCTTTTTCGATTTCCCTATTGTTATCAATTTCAGGTTTTCTTCAACGCCTGTTGGCAGGTTCAGCTCCGAGGCCATTCCGTTTGCCGAGCCCATGGGGAGTATACCCATTTTTGTGGGTTGGTTTAATACTGTTTGTCCTACCAGGTTGATGGTGCCGTCGCCACCTACGGCCACTACAGTCGATGGCTGCAAATCATCTATCTTTGCGCTAATTTTTTGCTTATCGTTTTCTCCGGTGGTATAAAAGAATTCAGCAGCCTGGTCGTGTTCTTTCATAAAACGGCGAATCTCGTCCTGTAAATCGTACTTTTCAATGTCTCCCGAAATAGGATTTATCACGAATAGTAACTTTTCTTCTGGCATATCTTATGTATTTGTATCCCGTAAATAGTATAAATTCTGTGCCGAAAACAGCTATGACAGACATAAATGAAATGACCGATTATTTTGAGCGAAAAAACAAAGGTTTCCTGAAAAAGCAAAAGTTCAGGCTAAAAAATAAACTGGGTTGGCTTGGTGTTCCACAGGTTGTTACTTATCGTGGATTTGGATCATACGCATCAGGCGAAGTTAGTGTTATCGGAGCATTGTACGAAGATAAAGGACTGGAAAAACCTGAGGGAAAAAAATCATCACGCGAAAATATACTGGCGATGTTAAAACGGTATTCGGGCGATCAGATTCCCGGAGCACGAATAAAAATACATTTAGGGAACGAACAAAAGCAACAATTAACCAAAGAAAACGGTACTTTTAAAGTTAAAATGCAGTTGAAGGAATTGAACGACGAACAGAAGACAAAATGGATTCCATACCAGGCAGAATTGCTGGACCAGATCGGGCCTGAAACAAATAATTTCAGGGTGCCGGGTGAAATTTTAATTCCGGGGAACGATGCCTCATTTGGGGTAATTTCAGATATTGACGATACGATAATGATCAGCCATTCTACACAAACATTGCGAAAGTTGCGGTTAATGCTTACCCATAATTCGCGAACCCGAAAACCATTTCCGGGGGTAGAAGCTTTTTACCGGGCGCTGCACAAGGGTGCCAGCGGAAACAGCAACAATCCGTTTTTTTACCTGTCGAGCAGCGAATGGAATTTGTACGACCTTATTGATGATTTTTGTTCGTACAACCAGTTTCCGAAGGGCGTTTATTTGCTTCGCGAAATTAATCCGGGGCTTTTAAATTTATGGAAACAGGGCGGCGGAAATCATGAGCATAAATTTGATAAAATAATCAGGCTTTTTAAAACCTATCCCCGGCTGTCGTTTGTGCTGGTGGGCGATAACGGACAGCACGACCCCGATATTTATGCCCGCGTGGCACGTTTATTTCCACAGCGTATTAAGGCCATTTATATTCGAACGGTGCGGAAAAGGAAAGACCGGCACATGAAAAAACTGATTGCCGAAATGGAAGAATTGAATGTGCAAATGGTATTTACACCCGATACAATTAATGCAGCTCATCATGCGCAAAGTATAAATCTTATTGCCGAATCTACAGTTAAACCAATTATCGAAAACAGTTTTACCGATTAAGGTGTTTTATGTTTGTCATGCAATAATTATGATCAAAAAAATAGTCAACATATTCTTCCTTTCATTAATCCTGCTCCTGTTTGGCTTCGGTTTGCAAGCACAGGAAAATTACGAAATCAGAAAGATAAGTTTCAAAGGAAACCGATCGTTGGAGAGTAGCTATTTGCTCGATAAAATGGTGGTTGATGAAGTATCGTACCTGGAGAAATTGTTAACCGATAACGATCCATCGTTGTTTAGCCGCGAGTTACTGGATTTGGATTTGGAACGCCTGAGAAAAACCTATCAGAGCGAAGGTTTTGTGAAAGCGCAGGTAGAACTTGATTCGCTAAAAGTTAACGATGAGAAGCAGACTGTAAAACTCCATTTTATAATCAACGAAGGCGAACCATACACCATTGATACGGTAATTTTTAAATTTAATAAAGCCAATCCTCAGATAAACATCGATTCCATTTCCGAACGCAACATCCGAAAACTTTCTTTAAATCATCCAAAACGATTTAGCGATGAGGCCCTGAAGAAAGACATCGTCGCTATCCGAAATATTTTTTTAGACATGAGTTATGCTTATGTTGATGTGGATTATGAAATTCAGCTTGATACCACACTGCAGCTTGTTGGGATTACTTATCTAATAAATCCCGGGCCTGTCAGTCATTTTGGCGCAACAACCATAGAGGGAAATAAACATGTGGATGAGGAATTTATTCGGAAGCAATTTAACTACCGGGAAGGAGAAGATTACAATAAATCGCTGTTAGATAAAACGCGTGAGTCCTTGTATCACTTGCAACTTTTTAGTGTGGTTTCGGTGCTTCCGCAAAAAGATAAAACAATGTTACGCGACCCGATTCCGGTAAATTTATACATTGAAGAAGCGCCACGTTTGAACACCGAGTTTGGTGTCGGTTATGGTACCGAGGATAAATTCCGTGCCTTTGTCGATTTAACTTATCTCGGATTTTTGGGTACCGCCCCGCGCATCAATATTTATGCAAAACATTCGGCAATTGAGCCTTATTACCTGAGTGTGAAATGGACGCAGCCACAGGTGTTCGATAAAAAAGGAAGCGTTTCCATCAATCCGTTTATCGGAAGTAATAAAGAGCCGGGTTACGAAACGCGTACCTACGGATTAAACCTGCCCGTAACATACCGTTTTACCAAAAAGTTGGATGCAACACTCACCTATTATTACGAAAAAGTGAAACAGCTAATTGAAGAGGGCGATCCTGAATTTCCCGATCCTGAAGATGAGAATTATCTCTACAATAAATCGGGGGTATTGCTAAGTTCGGTTTTTTCAACAGCGCGCCCGAAATTTTCGCCCGATCAGGGAGTTAACCTGTCGATGGGGATGAAGTTGAACGGGTATAAGTTTGGTGGCGATTTTAGCTATCTGCGTCTTTGGGGCGATTTCCGAAGCTATCAAAAAATTGATGATCTGGTATTGGCACTTCGAGGGATGATCGGGGGGATTCACTCTTCAGACGACAGTGGTTTTATTCCTGTTGAAGACCGTTTTTATTCGGGAGGTAGCAATTCAATACGTGGTTGGAGCCGCTCGGATTTGGGGCCAAAACGCGAAAGCGGAACTCCCCTGGGCGGTAAAAGTATTTTGGAGGGAAATGCAGAGCTTCGATATCCGCTTTTTTGGCGCCTAAGTGGTGTGGCATTTTTTGAAGGCGGTAATGTTTGGGAGAAAGCGTTTAGCTACAAAATAAACGAGTTGGCTTATGCTGCCGGTGGCGGATTACGTGTTGATACGCCAATTGGCCCGGTGCGTTTTGATGTTGGTTTTCCGTTGTGGAACGAGAAAAAAAGCCCACAGTTTTTTATCAGTGTCGGACAAGCATTTTAGGGAAAAGAATGAAAAGTACAGTTCGGAAAATATTGCTCGTTATGGTTTGGCTGCTGGCCGGCATCATTATTTTGCTGCTCCTTTTCGGCTTGCTGATTCAAACACAGCCGGTAAAAAACAAGATCTCGCGTATGGCTGAAAAACAGGCTGAGAAAGTTGTAAATGGGGAATTGACGATTGGAAAAATAAGCGGCAACTTTTTCTCCCAATTGGCGTTGGAGGATGTGCTCTGGACGTACCGGGAAGATACTTTTATATACATCAATTCGGTAGCTGCATCGTACAGTTTGTGGCCGCTAACCCGTGGTGAGTTACAACTTGCAAAGACCAGTATAAATGCACCATACGTAAACTTGCAGCAATACCCTGACTCCACCTGGAATTTCAACTCTTTACTGAAAGAACAGGCCGGAAATTCATCGGATACTACGTCCGCTTCCGGTAACTTTCGAATGCTTCTATCCAATTTCCAAATTAACGATGGCCGTATGCAAATTCAGGCGCTCGATTCGCTTATTCCTAACGAAGTGCGAAATATAAATCTGGAGGCAGACGGTGCTTATTCCTCCAAAGAGCAAACGCTAACTTTAAAGCGCTTTGGATTACAAACACACAGTCCTGATTTTGATTTACGGGAATTAAGTTTTGTTGCCCGACGCACTGAAGAAAACATTTCGCTTAACGACTTCCATTTAAAAACAGCGCAAAATGGGTTGGATGCAACAGCTAAATACTCCCTTGATGAAACAAAAGAAATTTTTGCTAAAATGCAAACGGAACCTATAGCCATTAATGAATTTGAGTTTTTGTTGCCACACTTTAATCTTCCTGCTCATCCGGAAATTAGTTTCAAGGCAAATTCTACACAAAAGGGTGTTAAGGCAACACTTTCCGTTCGGGATAAGAATCAGCAGGTAAACCTCGATCTTTTCTCTGAAAATCTGTTGCAGTTTATTAACGGCAACGATAAAACAGCTTTGAAATACAAAATCTCCGGTAATTTTAAGAACATTAATATGGCGCACTGGATCGCCAATCAGGGATTGGACCATACGATAAATGGCGATTTTAATGCTGATGGCAAAGGTATAGATCCGAAAACTGCTGATATAAACTTAACCGCGGATTTTAAAAATTGTGTTTTTGCGCAAAAGCCGGTTAAAAGGATAAATATGAAAATCCGGATGAATCATGGAGATCTTTCGGGAAGGATTAATGCTAAAGGAAATTTTGGATCGCTTACCGTTCTGCCGGAAATAAAAAATCTTTTGGAGCGTCCAACATACAAAATGCAACTGGTGACAAAAAATTTGAATCTGGCACCTTTATTGGCTAACGATTCTTTACAATCGGATATTAACTTAAAAGCCAATTTGAGTGGTGAAGGTTTTGATCCTGAAATCCTGCAGGCTCGTGCAAATATGATACTGATTCAATCAACTTTCTCCGGTTATACTATTGACTCTTTGGAGGGGCAGGTTAATTTCCGTCGGCAAAATATTGAAATCGATTCGCTTTGGGCAAAAGCAAAATCGTTGCATTTAGCCGCTTCGGGGAATTACAATTTAGCGGGAAGTTCAGCTATTGAGTTGTCGGCAGAATTTGAGAATATAGAGGATTTTTCGGCTTTTATTCCATTGGATAGTGCCTACGGGAAGGGAAATGTACACGCCCAACTTTCAGGAAAACAGGATTCATTATTGCTCGCAGCAAACGTAGAATTACAAAACGCCGGATTTACTGATATCTCAGCCGGCAAACTCTTGTTAAATGCTACTGGGGAACTTACTCCGGGAGATACCACTTTTTCAGCAAATGCAAGCGTAGAAAATTTCAAGGCCGGCAGTTTTGAATTGGATAGCATTCGTGCAGCTGCCAATTATTTTATCGATTCATTGCAGTTGGAAATGCAGGCAAATGGCAACGAGCTTCAAACACAACTGAAATCGGAAATCGCACTTGGCGATGTGATAAAGGTCGCTCTTTCGGGATGGGATCTGGATTTTAAAAACCAGCACCTGCACCTGACTGAAGCACCTGCGGTAATTGAACTCGATTCGCTGGAGTACCGGATAAGTAATCTGCACCTGGTTTCCGATGATTCTGACTCAGCACAGTTCATAAAAGCCGGAGGCGTATTTTCGCAGTTTGGTAACGAAGATTTTCAGTTTGAAGTTGCCAATGTGGATATTGCAGGTTTGTTGGAGAGTATGGGGATAGAAGCGGAAATTGCGGGGTTTGTAAACGCAGAAGCAAAACTTAAAGGTATAGCATCGATGCCTGAGTTAACCGGGAGTGTGAGTATTGATGAGGCACTGGTATATGGCTATAAATTTACTGATTTTGGTGGAGCGTTTAAGTTAAAAGACGATCGTTTGAAATTTAACGGACAAATTATTCCGGTTGATATTGGCTTGCTCGAAATAAATGCCGATTTTCCATTGGAGGCCCGATTTGATAGTCTGAGCTTTGTAGTAGATTCAAATGCAATGATCAGTGGCGGAATTACGCTGAGGCAATTCCCTTTGTCGTCGATGGAGTTTTTGGAAGGGGCGGAAAATGTAGAAGGATTTTTGAACGGTGAGGTAAAATTGGGCGGAACCCTAAAAACGCCTGAACCCATTGGAAATATTAACCTGAATAATGCCGGGATTTCAATTCCGAAATATGGAATTGAATACAAAAACATGAAGTTCGGTCTTCAGTTTTCGGAAGATGCTGCCCAACTCGATTCGTTTTACATTAAAACCAACGACGGAAATATGAAAGCCAGTGGTACCGTTGATTTTGGTTCTGCCATTTACAACGGGAAAATCAAACAGTCGGAAATAAATATACAGTTCAACACCTTTAACCCGGTTGACCACCGGCAGTTTAATATGGAATTATCAGGCGATGCCAGTTTAAAGGTCGAGGGCGGGAAAATGGTTTTTGACGGCGACCTGGAAATTCCTGAAGCCAATATTTATTTGCCCGCTATTATGAATCTAACCGGGCAGTTTACCAAACCCGAATTACCAGAACCGGTGTTGATGCGCGAAATACAAAAACTAAAAGACACAACAGCTGTATCCGTGGCAGTAAACAATAAGATTTCTGTAAATGATACGCTCAGTCTTGGTTCGCAATCTAACATAACCGGGCAACTTTCCATTAAAATTCCGCAGAATACATGGATAAGAAACAAGGAGCTGTATGTGGAGGTCTCCGGAGATCTGGAAGTTATAAAAAACCCTGAGTTTTTTGAACTTTTTGGAAGTATTAAAGTGGTGCGCGGACAGTACCAGCTTCTTGGAAAAACCTTCAAAATTGATGAGGGAAGCATCACTTTTCAGGGCGGAGAAGAACTGGTGCCGCGTCTGAATATTCAGGCAGTGTATGCTTTTCGTAATCCCGAAAAAGTGAAGCAGGAACTAACTGCCCGGGTGTCGGGAACCGTCACTGAGCCGGAGATTAGCTTTACACTCGACGGTAGCCAAATCAGTGAAGGTGATGCCCTTTCGTATATCTTGTTTGGCACGTCAATGAACGAGTTAAGCGTTGCACAACAAGAGAACGTTTTGGGAGCAGGCCAGATTGCGGGCTCGGCAGCCATGTCGTTACTGTCGTCGCAATTAACCGAGCTACTGGGCGAGAAACTTGATGTAGACTATATTGAGCTAAAAGGCGAAGGTGATTTTGAAAATGCAACTGTTGTTGTGGGTAAATACAT
Source organism: Draconibacterium sp. (assembly GCF_041583095.1). Taxonomy (NCBI): domain Bacteria; kingdom Pseudomonadati; phylum Bacteroidota; class Bacteroidia; order Marinilabiliales; family Prolixibacteraceae; genus Draconibacterium; species Draconibacterium sp. The sequence continues at coordinate 28,135 of NZ_JBFHGM010000005.1, read as the reverse complement.
TACCAACGACCTGTTTGTAAGTTACGAACAGCGCTTTGGCGAAACCGATGAAAAGGACATTTCAAAGTACGAAGTAGAACTGGAGTATGAACTTTTCCGCTTCCTGTTTCTTCAGCTAAATAACTCGTCGAGCGATAGTGGTTTTGATATCATTATAAAACTCAATTCGAATTAGTTTACGAAGCAGCGTGTATCAGAGAATTTAAAATTCAGGTTCTGTATAAAATTTGGGGGGATTAAAGCACCAAAAATATTCTCAATAAAAAATTTGTTTGTATAAGGCTATCTTAACTTGTCGGCCACATTCCAAAGATCAAAATCGCCGTAATGTTCCAATGAATTGCCACAGTGAACGATGATGATTTCCTTGTCGGGGATTACATAAATATTTTGTCCCAGGTTGCCGGAAGCCATAAACTGAAATGTTGAATCGCAATTGGCGTGTCCCCACCACTGGTAGGTGTAATACACATGTTTGCAATTATCGCCACCAAACCAATCGGGATAAATGTTACGCGGCATATCTTTCTTTTCGCGGGTAGATTCGGTTACCCAGTTTTCGGAAATTACCTGTTCGCCGTTCCAGTTGCCATTATACAGGAAAAGCCTGCCAAAACGCGCATAATCAATGGCACGTGCGATTAGCCGGCTGGGCATGTATTCAAAGCCCGATCGTTTACTGTCGATCGAAAACAGTGCGTCGTACGCCATAATTTCCGACCACAATTTTTCTTCCAGGTATTCCGAAACGGTTTTGTTTGTTGCCCGTTCAATAATCAATCCTAAATAGCTGGTATTGTAATTGTTGTATTGAAACGATTTTCCTGGTTCTCTGTCGATTACAACTTTTTTGAGTAAGAGTTTTCTAACGTTGGGATGGTAATACCCAACCGCCTCGGCATGCCACGGAAGATGAATGTAAGTGCCCGGAATATAACCGGTAAAATATTTTAATCCTGAACGCATTTCAAGCAGATTTTTAATTGTTATTTTCTCAAAATCCGGATCACGTTCCTTCAGTTCGGGAATGTATTTTGTCATCGGATCATCAATACTTGTGATCAGTCCATCGTTAATGGCAGCTCCGATTAAAAACGAGATGAACGATTTGGCCATCGATTGCGAATGAAAATATGATTCGCGCGAAAAACCGTTAAAATATTTTTCATAAAGCAAGGTGTCTTTACGGATGAAAATCAGTGCTGTTGTTTGCGATTTTTCGGCCCACTCATCAAATGAGCCAAAGCCCGACTGATCAACTCTGTCCTGAAATAAATTCTCCACATAATTTTCATCAAGCATCTTAACAAACTTAAAAGTGTCCGTTGAGCCTTCTATTTTTCTGTTCTCGAATTTTTGATAATCGTAAACATCTGCCACATTCATGGTGGCCAAACGATAAACATAAGTTGGCGAATATTTTAAACACAACGCCAGAACGAAAATTACCAGAAGAACAACAGGTGTTATGAGGACTACTTTTATGACTTTAATAAGGTTTTTCATTGTTTTGATTTATTCCTGAGATAGGTAACGTTTTACAGTTTTAATTACAAAATATTTTTTTGTATGAAAATTAGCCGGTAGTTCCCATAGCGTTTGCAATGGCGTTTACCGATAATAACAACTGGTTAAGCATTTCTTTGTTTTCGTCGGCATTGGCATCTTGTTGCCTACGCCACTTGTTAATGTAATGTACCTGGTAGTTGTGCAGCGTATTAAGTGCTTCGGCACGTAACTGCGTGGAATAATAATGACTTTTTCGCCGCTGCTGCATCGGGCGTCCCAACAATTCATTCATAATTTGCTGTGTTTTTTCAAACTCCTGCAGCAAGAGGTTTAAAACCTCAGAACGTGTTTCTTCATTTTTTACCAGGCCGCCGTAAAGCTGCATAATGTCTTTGTCGGTACTGGCCAAACTGGTATCAACATTGGTTAAAACATAGCGAATAAACTGGTTTTTCGGAATCAGCTTTTTTAGTTTGAGATATTTGTCGGGGTATTCTTTTTTCATTTTTTCAAGCGTTGATCCAACCCCGTACCAGCTGGTAATGTGGTAACGCGATTGTCCCCAGCTAAATACCCATGGAATTGCTCTGAGGTCGGAAAAACTTCTTTTGCCGGTTCGCCGTGCCGGGCGCGAACCAATTTTACTTTGCTCGATTACATCGATGGGGGTGGCCTCCTGGTAAAAGTCAAGGAAGTGCTTATTTTGAAGTAATTCGGTGTAGGTGTTGAAACTTTCCTGCCCCATAAATTCCATTATCTCAGCAATATCGTCGCCATCTTCTTCTGGCATTTTGTGCAATAGCGTGTTCAACGCATTTCCCGACATCATTAACTCGAGGTTGTAAACGGCATTTATTTTATTGGCAAATTTCTTTTCAATGCTTTCGCCTTGTTCGGTAATTTTAAAATTGCCCGAAAGCGTTCCGTGTGGTAACGAACGCAAAAACCAGTGAATTGGTCCGGCACCGCGGCTTATCGAACCTCCTTTTCCGTGGAAAAACTTTATGTCGATACCGTATTTTTTACCCACTTCCGTAATTTCTTTTTGTGCTTTGTATAAAAACCAGGCACTGGCCAGTATTCCTCCGTCTTTGTTGCTATCGCTGTAACCGATCATTATTTCCTGTTTTTTTACCGGCAGGTTTTGAGCCTTGCGCTGGTATTCCAGGCTGTTCTGAACTTCAGGATAGCTAAAATATTCTTCCAGTATGGCCGGACTGTCAATCAAATCCTGAATGGTTTCAAAAAGCGGAACAACATGCAGTTTTATGATCATGGTGTCGCGGAAAAGCGTAAGGCCGGCTTCGCGTGCCAGAATATAAACCGTTAGCAAATCGCTTGCACTTTGGGTCATGCTAATAATTATCGAGCCGATGGAATAGTGCGCATATTTTGAAATATGGTTGTTTAGCAACTGAAAACATTCGATGGTGTTTTTCGATTCGGTATCGAGCTGGCTGTAGTCGTGCGTAAAAGGACGCGCCGAGCGTAGTTCCTTTTCCAGAAATGCTTTTTTAGCCTCCTTGGTCCATTCCGTATCTTTGGCGTTAAACGGATCTGATTTTTCAACCAGCTGTTGTAAGGCCAGATGGTAATAACGACTGTTCTGTCTGATGTCGAGTTCGGCCAGATGAAATCCAAAGGACTGGATAAAATATATCGAGCGGTTAACCGATTGGTGGGCAATGTCGTTATAATTTGCTTCCAGCAAGGCGCGTTTTAGCAATTCCAGGTCTTCGAGCAATTGTTTTGAATTATCGTAAGTGCCTTTTTTTTCATCCAGCTCAAACAACTGCGAGTTTCCGATATTAAGTGGCAGTTTATTAATAAAAAGCTGTACAATAAGTTTAAACGCTTCGTTTTTCGATGCCGAAATAATCTTTTTCGTTTTATTACCCGTTTCGGCCACCAGCTCTTTAAACCGGTTAATCATAAACTCAGGCAGGTCTGATATTTCGAAATAGAAACTCAGGTCGTCGGCCAATCTGTTCAGTTCATTCTTAACCGTAATAAAAGCGTTTAAGCGAAGTTTGTGTAAAGCTTTTTGGGTTACCTCGGCAGTAACCAGTGGATGTCCGTCGCGGTCGCCGCCAATCCATGTTCCAAATTTTAATCGCGGAAAATGGTTATTCTGAATGAGTTGAGTTGAGTCGAAACCGGAAAATTCCCAGGCCTGAACAAGCCGGCGATTTAACAACGGGACTACCTCGGGGAACACATTTACAAAGTAGTGAATCGCATTATCCAGCTCGTTTTCAACGGTGGGCTTTTCCATGTAAAACTCGTCGATGTGCCAGATCGAGGAAATAACACGTTTCATTTCTTCGCGGTTTTCCTGTAGTTCATATGAGTTGTACATCGAGTTTTCGCGTTTTACCAAAAGCAGGTACAGCTCGCGGTATTTTTTCAGAATTACCGGACGCTTGGCTTCTGTGGGGTGTGCGGTTAAAACCGGCTGAATGGAAATGTTGCCAAACGATTCAAGTATTTTCTCTTCGGCAATTCCTTTTTCTTTTAAAAGATTTATGCTGTTGGCCCACAGTCCGTTTGTTGCCAGTAGCGAGTTAACTTCTTCGGTTTTTCGCCGTTGTTGTACAGCTCCGTTTGTTTCGGCAAGGTTTAACAGCTGAAAACAAACCGAATACATATTAAAATGTTTTTGCGAAAAATGCCCGGCATTTTGTGAGCTTTCGTTACCAATCCATGGCATTACGGCTGCTACTTCGTTTTCGCCATTTTCGATTAGTACTTCGCGGAAACAGGTTAAGAGAAATTTGAGATCGGAATATGGTTTTCCAAGTTCTTTGATCAAAATCTGCAGATTCGACATCTTGCTATTGTTTTTATTTATAAACCATAACAATTTAAAAGAAAAAAGTTTTTCGTCATAATATTTTTTGCCGGAAAGTGGTAGGCAAAATCTGTTTGCTTGGGTGGCAGTTCGTTAAAATTAAGAGTTTTGAGGTTCGTCGATTTTTGGTTTTATTGAAAAGCTGAGGTGCTGGTAACTTTAACTTATGCCGGTAAAATGGCATTTAGTAAAAGGGCGCTGCCAATACTTTATGGAAATTTGGGAAAGCAGACAGGTTCAGTGTTTTCTGCAAAATATTTTTAAGCAGGAACGGCGCACATTCGCATAGCTTCTTCATTTAAAAAGGCCTGTGCCTGACCATATGATTGCAGGTTTCGTTTTGTGGTGAAAATATGAATCTTCAGATCAGGGTGATCAACCTCTTCTGAAAAAACTTTAAGTTTTCGCGGAATATTTTGCATTGGAATAATTTCACCGGTTTCGTAGTTGTACGTATAGTCATCATGCTCGGCAAACACAAACTCAATACCTGATTGTCCGATTGCCAAATCGTAGAAACGCGAGAAAACGATGTAAATCCTTCCGTTGGGCATTCCGTAATAATGCGCCGGGAAAGCAGTAGGGAGGTAAGATGCGGGGGTTTGGTGAATGATTTTTGCAAGTGCTTTCATATCTTTTAAAATTAAAATGTATCAATAAGCGTATTTAACCAATTGATATCGATATTTACTATTGCCAGTCGTAACACTATTAACTCATCATAACTCCACTTTGGGTGGTGCCTGATTAATTTGCCTATATAAGTATGTTAAAACGTCCTTCCACTATAGATTCTGCAAATTGCCAAAAGGTAATCCTGTAGTGTGTTGGAATTGAGTGGTTTAAGGTTTTTTGAAAAGGATCTAGGCAATTAGCGGATTATGTCTCCGAAAAATACTGAATTCGAAAATAGTTTATTGGTGCCCAGCCATATTCCTCTGAAAGTCATATTGTCGTGGTAGCTTATCAGCTTACCTCTGCCAATATTTTGAACAGTAACAACAGGCGCATTTTTTAGCCGGTTTATATTGTCATCTGAAACCCATCCGCTGAGGTAAGGCGATTGGCTGAATTTAACCGGCTCGACATATTTCTTTTCGAGTGAATTGGCAACTGTTGTGCTCGATTTAAAAAGAGCGAGTTGTTGATCGGAATAGCCAAAACATAATGGGTGTGTTATGTCGATTTCGGTTTCGAAAATAGCGCCGCTAATGTAATTCAGACTTTCTTCTTTACTGCGCTCGGCATAGCTTAAATAACGTGTTGAATCGGGCGAAACGGGCTTTTTAAAAGTGGTGTTGCCGATTTGGTTTTTGGCAGCCCAGGTGGCTGCGTCTTTATAGGCGATTAAAGTTCCGCCTTCGCTAACCCAGCTTTTTAACTTGTTTACCTCCGTTGTTCCCCATTCCGTGAAATTTCCACTCAGGATAATAGTGGTGTAGCTACTAAGTTTTATTTTGCTTAGCGAACTACTTTCGGTAAGTGTTAAAGGAATATGATAACGTTGATCGAAAAGATGCCAGATCTCGCCAACATCGCGGCTGCTGGCACTGCCACCGGCAAAAGTTAAAATTTTGGGTTTGGTAAGCGGCTCAAAGCTGTTACTTCCCAAATCAATTCCTGTGGGGGTTAATCCGCTCGATACGGCGTAGATATCAACTCCGGTATTTTGTGCAACATTTTCCAGAAACGCCTTTGCCTGGCTGCCCGACATAATTTGGTCCTGAACCGGAATAAAAATACTTCCGTACGAAAATGCTTCTTCATTATCATTGCGTGCAATCGTGAATTCTTTTGTGGCTGCATAGGTAAGCAACCCGGCATTCTGAATTTTATAAAGTGCTTCGGCTGTTGAATATTCGTCCCAGCGGAACAGGTAACCAACTGGATTATCTGCTTCAATAAGTTTTCCTGCAATTTTTTGAGCTTCAACCGGCTCGTCGGACAGTGAAACACCGTTAAGACTGCCTAGTTTTGCAGCGTGCAGATCGTAGGCGTGCGGGAAAGTCCAGGTGGAAACATCGTAGAAAGTTGTGTCGGTAAACTCATGCACTTCTTCAAAAATTGAATGGATCAGGCGGTATTGCTTTTGATTAAGCGGAACAACATAAGATGTGCCGCTTTCAAAAGTTTGTCCATCGGCTTCCAGCTTACTTTCGTTTCCGTAAACTTCAATTTGATGGCGGTTTAGCAAATCAACAAAATGTTGCGTTTTAACGCGGTCGGTGCTGCTGCCAAAAATGTAGGCTTTGGTTTTGCTTTTCGCCCCAAGGTCGAGTGCCGAGCTGTAAAATTCCTTTTGCATTTCAAGCAATTCGTCGTGTAAATTCATAGCGGCTTCCAACGTCGACAGGCTGGTTACAAACTGGTTGCGTATACCAAATGCCAGTGTCTTTTGTCCATTCGATGTATTTCTGTACCGGCCTCTAAAACCAGCTTGCTCGAAAAGAATCCCAATGCTTCCGTTCACATCTGGATATGATGATCCTTTGCCGAAATAATAGTCGTCAAATTGTTCTTCAGTAAAATATGCGGAGCCTATTTTGTCTAAAAATTTTGCATGGTATTCGCCTATTTTATGGGTAAGCTCGTAGTTCCTTTCGGGAGTAAGCGGATTGTTTCGGCTTGGTACACCCGGCTGAAAGAAGAAAGTGGAGTTGGCGCCCATTTCGTGATGGTCGGTGACAATGTTTGGTTTCCATTCGTGAAATTTCTGCACGCGGCCTTTACTTTCAGGATGTACCAACAACAAATAATCGCGGTTCAGGTCGAACCAGTAATGATTTGTTCGTCCGGCCGGCCACACTTCCTGAAACTGGCGGGAATTATTATCGCCGTTGGGTGTTGCACTTTGGTGCATGTTGGCCCACATGCTGTGACGTGTAAATCCATCGGGATTTAAACACGGATCAACAATAATGATGGTCTTTTCCAGTAGTTTATCAATTTTTGCTCCTTCGGCAGCAGCCAGGTAGTAGGCGGTCAGCACCGAGGCATTTGTGGCACTCGATTCATTTCCATGAACACCATAAGTTAAACTAACCACCAGCGGCACATCGCTTTTGGCAATATCTTTTCCCGGCTCCGAGAAATTATAATGTAGTTCTTTTAGTTCGTTAAGATTCTGCTGGTTTTCGGGTGAAGTAAAAACCAGGTGAACCAGCGGTCTGTTTTCATACGATCGGGCATATTCATATAGAATTGCCCGGTTGGAACTTTTGGCAATTGTTTTAACATAGTACAAAACCTGATCGTGCGTGAGGTGCCATTCTCCCATTTTTTGCCCGAAAAACTCTTCAGGTGTTGGTATTTCACTATTATAAGTAACGTCGTCAGGTAAAAAGTAGGATAGCTTTTCCTGCGCTTGTGAAAAAATAAAAAGAAATAAAATAAAAATTGTTGTAACAGATCGCTTCATTTTTATACTATTGTTAAATAAGAAGAAGGGTAATTGGTTTATTGGTTTCGAAGATTGAAAAAATATCAGACATTTCAAATAAAGATGCTAAAAAAAGCCTTGTTGCAATGGATGATTGTTTTTGTTTATTAAACTTATTAAACAAATTGTATAAAATTCTTAGAGGCTTAAACCTACAGAGGAAATCAAAGTCAAATAAATTCTAAACCAAGGTTCAAAAAAATTGAAAAAGTCTTTAATTAGTTATGTGCTCCTGTTTTTAGCTCTTTTGTTGGGGAATAATACTTTTTTGTATGGCCAGCAAATTGAAGAGATAAAAATAACTGGTTCGTACCAAAATCAACCACTTGAGCAATTTTTGAATGACCTGGAAACCAATTATAACTTGCGGGTTTACTACAAAAAATCGTGGGTTGATAAAACTACCATTTCCAATCAGTTTGAAAATACACCTTTATTGCAGGCGCTAAATAATGTATTTTATGATTCTGAACTTAGCTACGATTTCTTTCAGAATGATGGAATTGTTGTTTTCAGAAGGTCGGCTGATACCCGGTCGAAGTTTGATGATTACTCGCAAACTTTGGTGGTTGGCGACCCAATGAATTTAGGACGGTACAAAACAGCAAAACTAAAAGGGCGTGTACTCGATGGAAAAGACGGGACTCCACTGGTTGGTGCCGTGGTTTATTGCAATAAGCTGCAAAAAGGCACAACATCTGATGCAAACGGAAGTTTTGAACTGGATTTGCCTACCGGTGATTTTAAATTAACGATCACCTACATTGGTTTCGAAGGCTCTGCAATAGATATTCGCCTGATTGAAGATGGCACTGCAGATCTTCGATTGTTTGAAGAGTCGCATAACCTTGATGAGGTAACTGTGCTCGGATCGGATGGTGATGTACCGCGCGCGCAAATGAGTATGGTGCAAATGACCGGGAAAGAGATTCAGCAATTACCGGCATTAATGGGCGAGGTTGATGTGTTAAAAGGGCTTACCATTTTGGCCGGGGTTCAAACGGTAAGCGAACTGTCATCGGGGTTTAACGTGCGTGGTGGAAACACCGATCAAAACCTTATTCTGGTAAATGGCAGCCCTGTATTTAATTCGTCGCACCTATTTGGCTTTATGTCGCTAATTAATCCCGATGTTGTGGAAAATGTACGCCTATTTAAAGGCGGCATGCCGGCGCGTTACGGCGAGCGGGTGGCGTCGGTAATGGAGGTCGACTTTAAAGAAGGGAATGACGAAACCATACGCTTTTATGGAGGAATCGGAATTATTAACTCACGCCTCGCGCTTGACGGGCCTCTAACAAAAAATAAAAAGTTTACCATTGCTGTTGGCGGCCGTAGTTCGTATACCGACTGGTTGTTACAGGAAATTCCTAATCTCGACCTGAATGAGGGAGTTACCCATTTTTATGATGTGTCGGGGAAACTTACTTATAAGTTCAATCAACACAACAAATTAAGTGTAATGGCTTATACCAGTTTCGATGAGTTTAGTACCAGTTCGCAATCGATAACCGAATATGGAAACCTGCTGGGCAACTTAAAATTGAACAACCGTTTTGGTGAAAAAATTTATGGTGAGCTGGATGCGGCTTACAGCCGTTACGATTACCGACTAACCGACCTGGCCGACAATAAACCTTTTGAAGCTTATTATCTCGATAATCAGTTGCAGTACAGTTCTTTTGCCTATAACTTTAAATGGCACCCCAACGAGCGGCATAATTCCGAAGCCGGTTTTAAAGCTGTTTACAACGAAATCAGTCCCGGAGAAATTATTCCGAAACAGGATACAACGGTAATTGTTGGTCGTAAATTAGCAATGGAGAAAACACTGGACTGGTCGGTGTATATAAGCGACGAATTTCAGGTTTTGCCAAACTTTTCGATTGTAGCCGGTTTGCGTTATAATCATTTCAGTAATATTGGCACTCCGGTTGTTTATTTGTACGATGAGGGGCAACCCAAAGAACCCGGTACGGTGGTCGACTCGCTGCAGTTTGGCAAAAACGAGGCTTCTGCAACTTACGGAGGTATTGAGCCAAGGCTGGCATTGAATTACGATCTTGATATGAATACCTCGCTGAAGTTCAGTTATCAGCGCACACGACAAAATATTTTTCAGCTTAGTAATAATGCAGTAATCTCGCCGGCCGAAACATGGAAGGCAGCCGATTACCATTTAAAACCACTTATTTCCGATCAGGTGGCAGTTGGTGTTGAAAATAACTCCTTGTTATCGCGTGTTGACCTTTCCGCCGAAGTGTACTACAAATACCTGCAAAATCTGATTGAGTATAAAAATGGTGCTCAGCTGATTATGAACGACCATGTTGAAACGGCACTTGTGCCTACAAAAGGTTATTCATATGGAATTGAGCTGAGTGCACGAAAAAATACCGGCCGCTTAACCGGTTATGCCAGCTACGTGTATTCACGAACAATGCGGAAAAATACCAGCGATTTTGGCGAAGAAAATTTGTGGAACGGCGACTATTATCCGTCGATTTACGATAAGCCACACGATTTTTCGCTTACGGCAACTTATAATATTAGTCGCAGGTGGCGTTTCTCGGGTAACTTTGTTATGGTTTCAGGAAGGCCAACCACTTTGCCCGAAATTAAATACAGATTTGCCGGCGAAGACCTGGTTTATTATTCCGATAGAAATAAATACCGCATGCCATCGTATCATCGATTGGATTTGTCGATCACTTTCGATCAGAACCTGCGTAAAAAACGGATGTGGAAAGGCAGCTGGACCTTGTCGGTATACAATGTTTACGGCCGCAATAATCCGTATTCGGTGTATTACAAAAAGTCGGTGCCGGGCGAAAGCAATAATTACACGCGTTACTCGCTGTTTAAACTGTCGGTAATCGGTATTCCGGTACCTTCGCTAACGTATAATTTTAAGTTTTAATGAAGCGCATTGTAACATATAGTTTTATACTATTCATTCTGCTGGCAGGCTGTGAGGATGTTTACCGGCCTGAAATTGATGTGGTTGACAATGTTCTGGTAGCCGATGCACGAATAACTGCCGACCAATCGGTTAATTACATTGATTTATACGAATCGGTAGCTTACTACGACAATGCAAGCACCGGCCCTGCTGTTACCGAGGCTGAAGTTCGGCTTATTGATAATAACGGTAGTGAACTGAAGCTGCCGCATTATTCCGGAGGCCGATACAGGTTAAATAGTTTTCTTAACCCGAATTTACAGTATAAATTGAAAATTGAATACCGGGGAGAAGAATATGAATCGGCCTTTGAGGTTGTGCCCCAAAAACCATCGATTGACAGTGTTTATGGATTTGAGGAAGTTGAAATAAGACAGGAGAGCGGTGATAACGATGTTGATAACGTTGATCGGTTGGAAGGAGTTCGTTTGTATGCTGATATAACTCCCAATAACGAAAATCCTTATTGCAGGTTTACAACCCGCTTTGTTTTGCAATATAACTATGTAATTGAGGTTCCCGGGCCTTTTGGCAGTACGATGCCTGAAACCGTGTATGGATGGAGATCCTCTTATCCGCAGAAGACATTTAATATTGCTGCACCGCCTGAATATTCGGCTTCTAAAGAAATTAAAAAGCACCCCTTATACTTTTTAAAAAATAGAGTGAAATACGAAGAGGAACATATTTTTTCGGGTTGGATTGTGATCCTGTATCAACACGGAATAACTAAAAGTGCTTACTACTATTACGATGATTTGAACAAGCAGCTTGAAGCCGGTGGAAAAATATTTGATCCTTTATATGTTCAGGCACGAAGTAATTTGAGATGTACAACCAACAGTAATCAGAAGATACTCGGAAATTTTGAAATATCAGTGAATAGCGAAACAAGGTATTTTTTGCGATATATTTCTGAAACATCAGGATTTGCATTACATGAGATTGAGGAGCGTTACCACATCCCTTCATCAGGCGAACAAGTGAGTATTATGCCTGAATGGTGGGAGCATCCCTAAATAAAAACCTAATGAGCAGAGCATTCAAAATATTATTTCTTGTTGTAATGGTATGTGCCGGGTTAAAATCCATGGCGCAAACTACCGCCAACAGGGAACTTGTAGTTTTTACCGATCGCGATTTTTGTATTTCGGGAGATACGCTATGGTTAAAAGCATATGTACCAAAAGAGTTGCAACGATATGGTAATATTGTTCATTTGCAGCTGGAATCGCAAACCGGAAATTTAATTGCTTCGCATGCCGTAAAATGCAACAATACACAAGCCGAAGGTTTTATTGCTGTACCCGATTCCCTACAGACCGGATTGTATTTTGTGCATGTCTTTTTCAATGCGCAACGTAACAATGGCGTTCTGAAATGTACAGGCAGGTCGGTATACGTTTATAATCGTTTTGAAGAAGCCATTGAACGGTTACCGGTTGTGGAAGATAAAGCAGCCGTTGTTACGCCGGAAAGTGCCGATAACCAGATCGATATTGATCTTGAGGATGAAAATTACCGTCGGCGCGATGAGGTAAAGGGGAGTATTAATACCGGAGATAACGAGTTTGTATACATGGTGGCAAGTGCGCGGATAATCGAACCTTTTTCTCATAAAAATTCAGGGTTTATGAGCTTTGGAATGAAAGACAGGAATGCAGCTATTCCTCCATTCCCTGAACAAGACGGGGTATTGATAAGTGGTAGCCTTCGCGACAGGGAAACAGGTGATGCAGCCAACGATCTGGTGTTGTTAACAGTAACCGGAAACGAAACATATTTCGATTATTATTATCCCGATTCAACAGGGCTGTTTCATTTCTTCCTGCCCGATGCAAGAGGTAATGCCAATCTAATTCTTCAGCCACTTGCTGTTGGCGATAAACAGTTTAATATTAAGCTGACCCCGAATTTTATGTCAGCCGCAGAACAACTAAAATTCGACTCCACTTTTGTAAATCCAAAGCAGGCTGAAATTATTGAGAACAGCATAAAAGGTACATTCTTTAATAAACTTTTCAGAGGTGTATCAATCAGAAGTAAGGATGATTTCGAGATGCCAAATCCTTACGGAATGCCTTTTTACGGTCAGCCCGATAATCATATAGTTCCCGAACTCTTTATTGATTTGCCCAATTTTAAGGAAATATCGCGCGAATTACTTATAGGGTTTCAGTACCGCTACAGAAACGATGAGGTTACTTTCAGAATGTTAGACTACGGGCAGGATCGGTTTTTCGACACAGAGCCGCTACGCCTTATCAACGGAATTCCGGTGTTTAAAAATTCATTCTTTCAGAATTTACAATCTACTGACATTGCCTCAATCGATTTGGTAAAAAGTGAACGTATTTTTGGCGACCTTCGTTTTAAGGGCGTGCTAATGGTGTCGTTAAATGATAAATCGAATAGCTGGCTGGCGCAACAACCAAATGTTTTTCAGCTAAAAGTGCCGTGTATCGAATTTCCGAAACAGGCTAACTACAACCCGATCGCTGAGGGCAGAACACAACCCGACACCCGTTGGCAGTTTTTAAACGAAGTGGTTGACCCCAATGAAAAATGGCCATTTAGTTTTCAGCTATCTGATGTAAAAGGAGATTTGGAAATAAAAGTTGAGGCGATAACAAAATCGGGTAAACTCTACAGAACGTCAAAAATAATATCGGTACAATGAGCAGCTTAATAAAATATACAGGAGTGATTTTGGGAGTGCTGTTGGCTTTTGTTGTACAGGCTCAGGAGATGGGAATCGATACCTACGAACTTAATAGTGAATCCAATAATCTTCAGGGTAAAATGCTCGGCGAGGTTATTACGCTTGATGCTGAGGTTAATACCTATTTTTTGTATCCTGATGATTGGGTGCCGGGCTCGCTAAAATTTACAAACGGTAATGTGTTCGAAGACCTGCGAATACGTTACCAGGCATTTACCGATGAGCTGATTACCTATAATAAGAACGGACGGTTTTTATACCAGATAGAGAAAGAGCTGGTAGAAAGTTTTACGTTTCAGGATGGAAGCCAAAGTCGAAAATTTGTACGCCTTACAAAAAACAACAACCAGCAAACCAATATGTATTTGGAAGAGCTGTATAAGGGAACTGTTAGTTTGATGGTTAACTGGTATATTTACGAACAATCGGTTAGTCCGTATAAGGATAAAAACGGCATAACACGCGCTGTTGAATACCACCTGCGCAAAGACTATTATTTATACACCGAACAGGATGGTTTAACTAAAATACGACTTAATCGAGCCGCTTTACTCTCCCGGTTTCCTGAAAATCAGAAGCAAATAAGAAAGCTCCTGCGTCAAAATAAATTGCACGTAAACAACGAATTCACAATGGTTAACGCCCTTCGGCTGTTAGCCGAAAACAATCTTACAGAATAAAAATTTCTGTTTAACGCAACCAAATCACAACGCATAACATCTTCATAAAAACAAAAAACATTATGAAGAAACTAATTGTGCTGCTGTGCATCTCGGCATTGTCGCTTTCCGTTTTTGCGCAATCCGAAAAAGGTCATGTCTACCTGAAAAACGGTTCCATAATAAAAGGAAAATACACGTATATAAACGACGGAAAACAATTGCAAATTGAATCGGCCGGAAATGTATGGATTTTCGACGCCGGTGAAGTAGATCACATCGCCTCAAAGCGTGACGTAAAAACAATGTTCGATGAAGAAACGGTAACGGATGTAAAATGGTTTTTCAGAACCGAAATGGGTGTTTTAGCCGGAAATTCGGATAACAGCCAGTCGGCGCCATTTTCCCTTACCGGATCGGCAAACTACCTGGTAGATCAGAATTTATCGGTCGGTCTTGGCTTTGGGGTTGAATTTCTGAAAGAATCGTACATGCCCGTTTTCGCCAATTTCGAATACCGTTTCAAGAGCCAATTATCGAGTCCCTATGTGTTTTTAAAAGCCGGTTATCAGGTTCCTATCGAAGACTCCAACGAAATTTATTACGATGTGTACCCCATCTGGAGCAGTTTTGCGCCCTGGCCGCAAGATATGGGGCAAAACGGTTTCGACTGCAAGGGGGGAGTCCTCATTAATCCCGGACTTGGATATCAGCAAATGCTTTCCAATAGTTTAGGGATAAACTTTGCCGTGGGCTACCAGTTTCACCGCCTGAATTATGATGGAGAAAACGACTACTCGCTCGACATCGACTACAACCGCGTAACCGTTAAAATCGGTATTATTTTCAACTAAAAAACCACAGAAAATGAGAACAATCAAAAATATATTCCTGCTACTGTTTATTGCGCTGGCTTTTTCAGCGTGTATGGATGAGTACACCGAAGAGTTTACGGCCAATTCACCTGTTTACCTATCGTATGAAGATTTGCGCGCTGCAGTTAAATCTGTCGACTCGCGCGAACTTGTAAACCCGGGTAAGATCTATTTTAAAGATGGCTACCTGTTTATTGTTGAAGAATTTGAAGGTGTACATATTATCGACAATCAAAATCCGGCCGATCCGCAAAATGTAGGATTTATTGAAATTCCAGGGAATGTGGATATTGCTATAAAAGAGGATATTCTTTATGCCGACAGTTACATCGACCTGGTGGCCATCGATATTAGCGATATAAACAATCCCGCCGAAGTTGACCGTGTTGAGGATGTGTTACCGTACACTTTGCCACCAGCCGATGACGAGTACCGTTTTGCCGAAGTGGACGAAGAAAAAGGTGTGGTTACCGGTTGGGAAATAAAAAAGGTGCGTCAGGAAATGGAATACCATTATTACCCGATATATCGTTGGGGCTACGCCGAAGATGCCCTTTTTAATGCCGCTCCGAAATTGAGTAGCGCAGGAGGACAAAGTACATTTGGTGTTGGTGGATCGATGGCGCGCTTTGGTTTGTACGACGATTATTTGTATGCAGTTGATGAAACCAACCTTCATGTTTTTGATGTAAAAGTTCCCGGAAATCCATCAGAAATAGGGCAGCAAAACGTAGGTTGGAATGTCGAAACTATGTTTATTTACGATAATCACATGTTTTTGGGAACACGATCAGGCATGCGCATTTTTAATATCGAAGTACCTACTTATCCCGTTTATGTAAGTGATTTTTGGCACGTCACCAGCTGCGATCCGGTGGTAATTGCCGATGGTTACGCATACGTTACCCTGCGTGGCGGAACTACCTGCGGAAGCACGGTTAATCGACTGGATGTGCTACAGTTGGCCAATGATTATGTGGATAACGATTTAATTGCATCGTATCCGCTGCATGGGCCATACGGACTGGGAATAGATGGCGATGTGCTTTTTGTTTGCGATGGCGACGCCGGGCTTAAAGTTTACGATGCCGGGGATAAAACAGCCATCGACGATCATATGATCTCGCATTTTGCCAACATCAACACTTACGATGTGATTCCTTTGGGCGGTTACCTCTTTATGATTGGCGACGATGGATTTTACCAGTACGATTATTCTGATTTGCAAAATATTACCCAGGTAAGTCACATCCCTGTATATCGCGAAGATTAACAGGAGAAGGTACCTTGGGTCCTCCAACTCTTTTAAGATATCTTAAGGCTCGGCAAACTGTCGGGCCTTTTTATTGTTATACCGTTTTAAGTAATTGATTTCGGTTAATAGTTTGCCGATAGAGAAGAGAACCCCAATTATGAACAACGTAAATTTATTGGTGATTTTCAACTACAAATCGGTAATATTCAATCAGTAATCGAGTCAAAATTGTATTTTTGTTATTTGAAAAACTAAAGGAAGAATAGACGGATGAAGACGAAAATTTGGAGGAGATTTGTAGCACCTTTATTGGTGGTGATGAACATTGCAGTGGTAGTAGTTATTCTGGTGTCAGCGCAATCGGGAAAAACTGAAGTAATTGTGGAAAAGGAGGTAATGTACGAACCTGTTGAGTTGCCTGACGCGGTTAGTTTTGCCGGAGAAAAAATGCCGCTCGAACGGTTTTATGTGAAAGAAGCACTCGACCGCGAACTGCTTTCCAACGCCTATTTCCATTCGCAAACCATTCGCTACATAAAATTGGTTCCTCGTTATTTTCCTATTATCGAACCCATCCTGAAAGAACACGGAATTCCTGATGATTTTAAATACCTGGCAGTAGCCGAAAGCGGTTTAGACCCGAGGGCCATTTCGCCTGCGCGGGCAGCTGGTTTCTGGCAGTTGATGGAAGGTACAGCAAAAGATTACGGACTGGAGATAAACAGCGAAGTTGACGAGCGTTACCACATCGAAAAAGCAACACATGTTGCCTGCGAATACATAAAAAAAGCCTACGAAAAATTTGGAAGCTGGACCATGGTTGCCGCTGCCTATAATCGCGGAATGACAGGGGTTAATCGTCAGGTTGTAAGGCAAAAAGAAGATGATTATTACGATTTGCTGATTACCACCGAAACAGCTCGTTATGTGTATCGCATTGTGGCCTTGAAGTTGATTCTCGAAAATCCGGAAAAGTATAAGTTTTTTATTCCCGAAGAGGATAAATACCAGATAATTCCAACAAAAAAAGTGGAGATTAAAGGCTCAGTAGCCAATTTTGCCGACTATGCAATTCAGCATGGAGTGAATTATAAAGTACTCAAAGATTTTAATCCGTGGTTACGGGAGAATGAACTCACTTATTCGGGAAGAAAAAGGTACTGGGTAGAAATTCCGGAATTGTAAAAGCAGATTACTAAAGTTACATCGGCCCAAACTTATATTGATTGTGATGCTGAATTGTTGGCAGCACGAAATTGCTTAAAATGACTAAAAAGAAAGTAGAAACAGATACTGAAGTGCAACTGGCTGAACTTGAATCTGAAGAGAAGATCATTATTCAGGGAGCCCGCGTGCACAACCTCCGCAATATTGATGTTACCATTCCGCGAAATAAACTAACCGTTATAACCGGGTTAAGTGGAAGTGGGAAATCGTCGCTGGCATTCGATACCATTTATGCCGAAGGACAGCGTCGTTACATCGAAACGTTTTCGGCTTATGCGCGCTCGTTTCTCGGAAACATGGAACGCCCCGATGTGGATAAAATCACCGGTTTAAGTCCGGTAATTTCCATCGAACAAAAGGTAACCACCCGAAATCCGCGCTCAACAGTTGGAACGGTAACCGAGATCTACGACTTTTTGCGTTTGTTGTTTGCCCGTGCCGCCGAAGCATTTTCGTACAACACCGGCGAAAAAATGGTGAAGTACACCGAAGAAAAGATCATTAACCTGATTAAGAGTGATTTTGCCGGAAAACGTATCAATATTCTCGCACCTGTGGTAAAAGGCCGTAAAGGGCATTACCGCGAGCTGTTTGAGCAAATTCGCCGAAAAGGATTCCTGACTGCACGTATCGATGGAGAATTGACCGAACTGATGCACAACCATAAAGTGGATCGTTACAAAAATCACTTTATCGAGATTCTGATCGACAAACTGGTGGTTGACGAAGCCAGTACAAAACGCCTGAAAGACAGTGTGCAGACGGCCATGAAACATGGCCACGGAATTCTTATGATTCTTGATCACGATACCAACGAAGCCAAGTACTACAGCCGTTTATTGATGTGCCCGACTACCGGAATTTCATACAACGAACCGGCACCGCATAATTTTTCTTTCAACTCGCCGCAGGGAGCTTGTCCAAAGTGTAACGGGCTTGGCCGTGTTACCGAGATTGATTTGGATAAGATTATGCCCGAGAAAGACAAAAGCATTAATAAAGGTGGAATCGCTCCGCTTGGCCCTTATAAAAACACGCTCATTTTCTGGCAGATCGAAGCGCTTGGAGAGAAACATGGTTTCACGCTGAAAACGCCGGTAAAAGATATTCCCGAAGAAGGGCTGAACGAAGTTTTATTTGGCACCAACGACCGCATTCAGCTAAAAAATACACCGCTTGGTAACAGTCTGAACTACATGATGAGTTACGACGGGGTGATAAAATACATCGACAATCAGCGTGAAGAAAGCACTTCGAAAACGGCACAGAAATGGGCCAACCAGTTTGTGAAAACCATTGAGTGCCCTGAGTGTAAAGGCATGCGACTGAAAAATGAATCGCTACATTTTAAAATCGATGGAAAAAACATTTCGGAACTGGCAAAAATGGATCTTGACGAACTGGGGGAATGGCTCAATGGTTTGGAAGAACGTATTTCTGAGCGCCAGTTAAAAATTGGCGCTGAGGTGATCAAAGAGATCCGCGATCGTCTTGGTTTTATGCTGGGCGTAGGTTTGAATTACCTGGCACTCGATCGCACTGCACAAAGTCTTTCGGGGGGAGAATCGCAACGTATTCGCTTGGCTACACAAATTGGCTCGCAACTGGTAAACGTGCTTTATATTTTGGATGAACCGAGTATCGGGCTTCACCACCGCGATAACCTGAAACTGATCCAAGCGCTGGAGCAACTGCGCGATTCGGGCAACTCGGTAATTGTGGTGGAACACGACCGCGATACCATGTTACATGCCGATCACCTGATTGACATGGGGCCACACGCCGGTCGTCACGGAGGCGAAGTAGTGGCCGCCGGAACACCACAGGAAGTGCTGAAATCGAAATCACTCACTGCTGATTACCTCAACGACAGAAGACAAATTGAGGTGCCTGCCGTGCGCAGAAACGGGAAATCGGATATTTTAAAGGTCACCGGTTGTACGGGTAATAACCTGAACAACGTAACGCTCGAAATTCCACTGGGTAAATTTATCTGTGTTACAGGTGTTTCCGGCTCGGGAAAATCAACGCTGATAAACGAAACACTTCAGCCTATTTTAAGCCAGCATTTTTATAAATCACTGAAAGATCCGCTGCCCTATAAAAAGGTGGAAGGGCTGGAGTTGATCGATAAAGTTATTCGTGTCGACCAGTCGCCGATTGGACGCACACCACGCTCGAACCCGGTTACCTATACCAATGTTTTTGGCGATATCAGAACTTTGTTTGCCCAATTACCTGAGGCCAAAATACGTGGTTATAAACCCGGTCGCTTTTCGTTTAACGTAAAAGGCGGACGCTGCGAAGAATGTCAGGGTGGAGGCTTGAAACTTATTGAAATGAACTTCCTGCCCGATGTTTATGTGCATTGCGATAAATGTAACGGCAAACGCTACAACCGCGAAACACTTGAAGTGCGCTACAAAGGAAAATCCATCAGCGATGTGCTGGATATGACCATCAACCAGGGTGTAGAGTTTTTCGAGCATATCCCATCCATTGCCACTAAGCTGAGTACTTTGCAGGATGTTGGTTTGGGCTACATTACGTTGGGGCAGTCGTCAACTACGCTTTCGGGTGGTGAATCGCAACGGGTAAAACTGGCTGCCGAGCTGGCAAAACGCGACACCGGGAAAACCATTTATATTCTGGATGAACCTACAACCGGTTTGCATTTCGAGGATGTACGTGTACTGCTCGAGGTGCTGAACAAGTTGGTAGAAAAAGGAAACACGGTAATTGTTATCGAGCACAATATGGATGTTATAAAAGTTGCTGATCACATTATTGATGTTGGCCCGGAAGGCGGAAAACACGGTGGCAAAATTCTCTGTACCGGAACACCTGAAGAGGTTTGCAAAAATAAAAAATCGCATACCGCTAAATACCTGAAACAAGAGCTGGGATTGTAAAATCTGCTCGGATTTTACCACAAAGAACACCAGGTCAGAATGTATCGCCAATTGACTCGAAAAAATTCTTCGTGTCTTTGTGACTTTGTGTTTTTATTTTCAATTTCATTCTTTCGCAAAGGCTTTTCATCTGCGAAAAACTTTGGTTTCAACTGTAATTGCTCATCGCATTTTCATACTTTTACCTGAAGAAACAGATGACAGTTACTATGAAAGACATTGAAATTTATTGCCGAAATACACATACATCCCATATTTATCCTATGGGTACCTCATTGCTCGAAATCAGTAATGACCTGAATATAAAACTCCAAAACCAGGTTTGCGGTGCTATTGTAAACCACCAGGTTAAGGAATTGTCGTTTTGTGTGGTAAAACCCAAGCACATCGAGTTTATCGACTTTTCACATCCCGACGGAATGAGAATGTACATCAGGAGTTTGATTTTTGTGTTGTATGCCGCCGTTAAAGAGGTTTTTCCGCATGTCGCATTTAAAGTGCAAAATGGCATAAGTAACGGCTATTTTTGCGAATTGCAGGGACTGGAACGCGAGATTTCCGAATCTGATATTTTTTCCATAAAACAGGAAATGAATGCCCTTATCGAGGCCGATATCCCTTTTGTAAAGAAAGGTATTATCACCTCACATGCCGTTGATTTATTGGCAAAACAGGGGCTGGAAGATAAAGCGCAACTGTTCGAGCAGCAGGGGCGTATGTATTCGTATCTTTATTTTCTGAATGATCTTGGCGATTATTTCTATGGTAACCTGTTGCCCTCAACCGGATACATTTCGAATTATGGACTGGTGCCGTATTTTGATGGTTTATTGTTGCAGGTGCCCCGGCGAAAACATTTCAAAAAGCTGCATAAAGTAGTTTACAACGATAAACTGTTCGAGATTTTCCAGGAGCAAAAAGACTGGGCCGAAATTCTGAACGTTTCCACCATTGGAAGTTTAAACGATTTTGCGCTGCAAAACCGAAGTGGCGATATCATAAAAATATCGGAAGCACTGCACGAGAAAAAGATTGCGGAGATTGCCAACCAGATATCGGCACGCGGAAATGGAACCAAGGTGGTGCTTGTTGCCGGGCCGTCGGCTTCGGGGAAAACCACATTTAGCAAACGTCTTGGTGTGCAGCTGGCAGTAAACGGTATGCGCCCTTACCAGGTGTCGCTCGACGATTATTTTGTTGATCGCGAACATACCCCGAAAGATGAACATGGCGAATACGATTTTGAAGCGCTCGAAGCCATCGATATTGAGTTCTTTAACCACCAGCTGATCGAACTTTTTGAAGGCAAGGAAGTACGCTTGCCGAGGTTCGATTTTCATAGTGGCAAACGTATGCAAAATGGCAAAACGCTGAAACTCGAAAAAGATGATATTCTGATTGTCGAAGGTATTCACGGAATGAATCCCGGCCTGCTGACCGATGTGGCGGAACAGAACACCTTTAAGATTTTTATTTCGGCACTTACCCAGATTTCGGTGGATGAACATACGCATATTTCTACAGCTGATAACCGTTTGCTGCGCCGTATGATTCGCGACAGCCGATACCGCGGCTACCGTGCTGCCGATACGATTAAACGTTGGCCGTCGGTGCGAAAGGGCGAGGAGAAAAATATTTTTCCTTACCAGGAAAATGCCGATGTAATGTTTAACTCGGCAACCATTTATGAGCTGGCCGTTCTAAAAAAATATGCCGAGCCGATCTTAAAATTGGTGCTCGAGAATCAGCCGGAGTATATGGAGTCGACACGTTTACTGGAATTCCTGTCGTACTTTAAACCCATCAGCGACGTGGAAATCCCGCCAACTTCGCTATTGCGCGAGTTTTTAGGGGGAAGTAGTTTTGCGTATTAAATTGGAGTTTAAAGCTTAATTCTGGAATTATTTTTTGCACCGTTCTTTAGAGCGGTGGTTAAGCACAGAGTAAGTAGCTGTAATTTTTTATGATTTTTGTATACTTCATGATACAAAATCCTAAAAAATTATTTTGTCTGGGCAAATTCATATCACCGCATTGAAAGACGGTGCAAAAAATACGGTTCTATTTGAGCGTATTTTCAAACCTAATTACTCCCCAAAAACCGACAACACCGGCAATGCTTTGTTATCAAAATCAAAAACTGCCTGGTTTTCCCATGGTGATGCATCGGTGGCTTCCGGGCCTTTCCACGCAATGAGTTCGGCTCCCCAGTAACAAAAACCACGGCCTTTTTCAACTTCGTCAAACGAAATTTGTTTGATCCGTTCGATAAACTGTTGCTGTCCCGTTTCTGTGGCCGGGTAATCAGGCAGAATCAACTGGTCGTTTTGCCCCACAATGTTGTTGGTCCAGTCGTTCCAGTCGAGGGTAAAAGGGTAGGCAGTTTCGGCCAGTACAATTTCTTTGTTAAATGTTTCGCTCAGGTTGGTCATGGTGGTTTTCAGGCTTGTTAAACTTTTACCATGCCAAATGGGGTAGTACGATAACCCAATCATGTCGTAATCGAGGTTACGAACCACATTAAAAAACCAGTCGGCGTTGTTTATACCTGCATAGTGGATCATAATTTCTGTGGTTGAGGAATTATCTCGTACCGCCTGAATTCCTTTTTCCATCAACTCCAGAAACTGAAAAGTCTGGTTCTGGATGTTTCCTTCAGGATGCAAAAATCCACTGTTTATTTCATTCCCGATCTGAATGTAGTCAGGTGAAATTTCGGTCATAATTTTTTGTGTGTAGGCATAAACGCTGTCTTTTAATGCTGGGTATGAAATGTTGCTCCAACGTGCGGGCTTGCTTTGTTGCCCCGGATCGGCCCAGGTATCGGAATAGTGAACGGTTAGCCAGATCGCGAAACCTTTTGCCCTTAATTGGTTGGCGAACGTTTTTACCTCATTAAAACCCGAATGTTCGTTTTCCGGATCTACCCACAAACGCAGTCGAACCGTGTTCACTCCATTCTCTTTTACGATGTTGAGAAAGTCTTTTGCATTGTTGTCAAGATCGTAAAATGTTGGGTTGCTCAATTCAATTTCGGGTAACTGCGACAAGTCCATGGCTGCTATCAGTTCCTTTGTTTCGGGATCGGGTGTTGGGTCAACCGGATCCTTATTATCGTCGGAGCAGGCGGCAAAAAATAGAACTGCCACCAGCAGTAAGTGTATCCATTTAACTCGTTTCATCTTTTCTGTTTTCTTCATTATTTTCCGAATCACAAATGTACTTTTCATGGGAACAAGAACCAACTTCAGTACCCCTTATATTTGCTCTACATTAGGCAGTTTGTAACTTTTGTAAGCGCCGGCTAGTCCAAGAACCGACAGTAGTAGAATCACGCCTTCAACCGACAACAACGAAACCAAAGCACTTAATCCGCCCACCATTAAAAGTATAATGCCAATAACGGTATTGCTAACCGATACGTAGCTGGTGCGCTCATTCCCGGTGGCCATATCGATTACATAGGTTTTGCGGCCCAAACGAACACCCTGATGGGCAATGCCTAAAATAAACAGCACAACCGGGTAGAGCCATTTTGCACTTCGCAAGGCCTCGAAATACGAAATGGTGAAAAAGATAAATATGCCAAGAACGGAAGCGATAAGCACAGCCACTGCCATAATGTTCTTACTCGACTTATCGGCATATTTGCCCCAAACCGGCGAGCTTACTATCGATGCAACCCCTTTGGCAATAATAAACAAACCGAGCAGGTAGGCCTCTTTACCCACATGCTCCTGCGCCAGTACAACATAAAACGGAGCCGACAAGGCGGTACATAAAAGCAGGGTGCGGGCTATAATAAAATCGCGGAAATGTTTATCGGTTTTAAGCAATTTAAATCCCGACAAAATGCTTTCGGTGTTAGAGGACTTCTCTTCAACCGGGCTTTGGAATTCCTTAATTCGTGAATAAATAAATGCTGCCACCAGCCAGGTTGCCGAAGCAAAAAAGATGATATTGGTGTAAAAGTTTATGGTGGTATCTTTTTCCGACTGATACAACATAAACAACCCTGCTACCAGTACCAGCACTCCCGACACAGAAACGGAATAACCTTTCATACGCCCGCGGCGGGTTTTGGGGATGGTTTTCCCGATAATGTCTTTCGAGGTCAGCGAACTCATACCTCGCGATAAACTAAAAAGTACAACAGCAGCCACGATCAGCCATCCGGCAGTAAAGCCTTTAAAGTTCAGTGCAATAATGCCAATGGCGCCGATGGCCAGAAACTGCAATAAAGCCCCAATGACCCATAGCCATTTTCGTATGGCACGTTTGTGAATAATGGGAACAAAAAACACCTGTGGCACCATCGATCCCGATTCGCGCAGCGGAACAATTAAACTGATCAGGTACACCGGTGCGCTTACATAGCTCATTAACCAGGTTAAAACGGTTTTGGGGTTGCTCAGCGTATCGCCAAGCTGGGTAAATACATTACTGAAAATTTGTAAAAAGAAGTTGCGGGGAACATATTTGCATGCCTCGTCGGTAATGTCGGTGCAAACACCTTGTTTGTCTCCTTTGTTCAGATAATTGTAAAGTCTCTCAAACATGTTTTGCTTTTTCTGCTCCAGTATTTCGGTGGAATTTTCTGGTATAACATTTTAACAGAGCTATAGTTTGTTAAGGCGTTGATTTATTTGTTTTTCTCTTTTACAACCAAATTGATTGTGTGTGTTAAGAGCTCCGACCCTCCTGAAGCACCGTGCCCGGGAATGATAATTTTAGCATCAGGATATTTTGTTTTTACTTGTTGAACCGTTGTGTCCCAGTCGTTGACAACGGCATCACTGAGATTGCCGAGATTTCTCGAATTGGCCGATTTTATCAGGCAGCCACCAAACAGAATCTTTTCCATGGGCAGCCAAACCGTAATATTGTCAAACGAATGTCCGGCGCCCAGGTAGCGGCATTCAATGGAGGCGCCATAAAAATCAAAAATCAGCGAGTCGGTGAAAGCAGTTGAGGGCTCGGGAATTCCCAATTCTCGGCATTTACTGATGGTCATTGAATTTGCAATTGATTCCACCCCAATACTGTTAAGATAGGTGATACCCCCCAAACAATCGTTGTGAAAATGGCAGGCGATCAGTTTTTCCACTTGGGCAGAGAACGAATTCTGAATGTATGTAGTTAGCTTTTTAGTTTTCTCATTGTCCATCGGCGAGTCAATAAGCAAGGCATGTCCGTTTCGGATAATTACCAAACCATTGGAAGAAAAACGGCCAAAGTTTTCCAGTTCATCAAAGGTAATATGCAGAAAGATCGAATCCTGAAGATGTACCAGTTGGATATTATCATCTATCTCAATTTTGTTATCGGTTTGCGCATAACAAAAGTTGATTGTAATTATTCCGACTATTAACAGGAAGATGCTTTTGTAGCTCATTATGTTACAGTATTAGGATGAAAAGTAGTTGTTGTGAAAATACTAACTTTACAGTTTGGAGCCGCCCTGAAATGTATAAATTGTTTTTTGTTGAACACCCAAATATCAGATTATTAATTTGTTGAGCCCGGCTTTTAGCATTTTAATTCTGTCTTTTGAGTGTTGCAGAGTAGCATTGGCCCAGCTTCGCTTATTCTGTAAATAATTTGTTGACCGCAATAAAATAGAATTGTTGCGAAAATATTCTGGTAAAAAGGCCAAGCTATTTAAAATCGATATATTATCTGTTGTCTCTTTCTGTTGGTTTAATAATCATTCTGAAATATTGGTCTTTGTAAATGTAATATCCCAACCAGTTATACAAGGTTCTTGTTTTGTTTTTAAAATTCACAAGTCCCATTATATGCACAAAAATCCAAATAAGCCAGGCGCTAAAACCTTTTACAGAATATTTCTGCCCCGGGAAATCAAGCACTGCCTTATTTCTCCCAATTATTGCCAACGAGCCTTTGTCGGTGTAATGAAATGGCTTCCAGCTATTGTCTTTCCGCATTAAGTTTTCTGCCAGATTTTTTGCCTGTTGTAGTGCCGGTTGTGCCAATTGTGGGTGTCCGTTGGGATAATTTTTATCGCCAAGCACCAGTGCACAGTCTCCTAACGCATAAATATTATCGTAGGAGTGGACTTGATTAAATTGATTCGTTTTTAATCGTTTACCAGCTCCAAAACATTCTTCAGAAAAACCCGGAAAAGTTTTTGCCGAAACTCCGGCTGCCCAAATCAGGTTTTTTGATGGAATTTCCTTGCCATTGGATAAATACACGGTTTCGTCGTGAAAATCCTTCACCATTGTATTCATGATTAAATTTACACCCAATTCTGATAATTTTTTAGCGGTGTACTTCTGGGCATGTTCCGACATGGGGGCTAATACAGATGCTTGTCGGTCAATCAGGCTAATTTCTCCAAGATCTGTTTTCTTTAATTCCGGATAATCCTTTATAATAATCGAACTTCTCATTTCGGCTAAAATACCCGAAAGTTCAACTCCGGTAGGTCCCGCGCCTGCAATAACAAATGTCAGGTGTTTTTTCCGCTCTTCTTCATCGGGTATTCTTGTAGCGCGGTCAAGGCGGGTTAGAATAACATTTCGTAGCGACAATGAATCGCTTATGGTTTTCATTGGCAAACTATCTCTCTCAATGTTTTTGTTCCCAAAAAAGTTTGTCTCCGTACCGGTGGCCATTACTAAAATGTCATATTCCATCTCGCCGTTGCTCAGTATTATTTTGTTCTCTTCGGGTACAACTTTTTCAAGAGAGCCAAGTCGAAAACCGGCGTTTTTAAATTTTCGCAGAATTTTACGAAACGGATAACTTATTGCCGACGGTTCCATAAAACCTGTTGATACCTGGTAGATTAAAGGTGGAAAGAAATTATAGTTGTTGCTGTCGACCAAAACAACCTGGTATTCGGTTGAATTCCCTAACCTTTTTACAAGTTCCAAACCTGCAAAACCTCCTCCCACAACAACAATCTTTTTTGTGTTTTTCATCGCGAATTTATCTTTTACACAAGGTAACAAAGGAAGTAGGGGCAATTGTTCTAAAAATTAAACGGGTTTAAGAAATTTGTGGTTTGGAATTTGGTAGAAGTGACTTGTAATGAATGATTTGGGGGTGTGATAAAAGCCCGGCACAGAACCGGGCTTTTGAAATTTTATTGAGAATAATATTATTTCAGCGCAACTTGTTTTTTCAAACGGATATCACCTGAAGAGGCACCAACCAATAATTCAATATCGCAAAGGTCGTTGTCCCAGGCGTGTTTCTCTTCGTTCCAGTATTGCAGTTTCTCTCCTGGAATTTCCAAAGTTACAGTCTGGTTTTTACCCGGCTCAAGTGCCACACGTGTAAATGCTTTTAACTCTTTAAGTGGCCATTCAACCGATGGGTTAATGCGGTGCACATACACCTGAACCACCTCTTCGGCAGCCATTTCTCCGGTATTGCTTAAGTTGAACGACAACGAAATCGTTTCGTCAGCGCCATAACTTTCTTTGCTTGTATTCAGGTCGGTATAAGCAAATTCGGTGTACGATAAACCATGGCCGAAAGGATACATTACCGGTTTGTTTTTGGTATCGAACCAGCGGTAACCCACAAGCGATTCTTCCGAATAATAAGCCGTGTTCGGATCGTTTTCCAGCTTTCCGTCGGCAGCGTGTGCTTCCGATTCTTTTTCTTCAACAAGGTCAACAAAAATATCGCCTTTTTTTGCTCCCTGCGGATAGTTGCCCAGCGCATAAGCCGGCGAATCTTCCAGTTTT
>NZ_JBFHGM010000004.1:0-48798 GCF_041583095.1 Draconibacterium sp. | reverse complement strand
CAGGTATTGCATCAAATTGCCGAGAATATTCATAAACGTTCGCTGGTAATTATTTTTAGCGACATGCTCGACAGCTCAAAAAACGAGGAGCTGTTTTCGGCGCTCCAGCATTTGCGTTACAACAAACACGAGGTGATTCTTTTTCATGTAACCGACCATTCTTTAGAGCGCGAGTTTGAGTTTAGTAACCGTCCGCACAAGTTTGTTGATTTGGAGAGTGGCCAGGTGGTTAAGTTTAATCCTTCGGAAGTAAAAGAACACTACACAACTACCGTTCGCGAGTATTTCGACGACCTGAAAGTTAGGTGCGGACAATACCAGATCGATTTGGCAGAAGCCGATATCAACAAAGATTTTAAGGAAGTTTTGTTTTCGTATCTGGTGAAACGTAAAAAACTGTACTAAAACTAACCTTTTAAAATTCAGCCCTTTTTACTACATTTAACTAATATTAAACTAAGTCCCCGTTTATGTTAGTTAAAACCTTCGGAAGCGCAGTCTTCGGCATTGATGCCACTACAATTACCATTGAAGTAGATGTAACCACCGGAATTAAATTTCTGCTTGTGGGTTTGCCCGACAGTGCCGTAAAAGAAAGTCAGCAACGTATTGAATCTGCCTTGCGTTTAAACGGCTACAAATGGCCCAAAAAGAAAATCATAATTAACATGGCTCCGGCCGATATCCGAAAGGAGGGATCGGCTTATGATTTGCCGCTGGCAGCTGCTGTTTTGGCCGCATCGGGGCAGATAAATCACGATAAATTATCAAAGTATGTGTTAATGGGCGAACTTTCGCTCGACGGAACTTTGTAGCCCATAAAAGGCGTGTTACCCATTGCCATTAATGCCCGCGCCGAGGATTTTGAAGGTTTTATTCTGCCCAAACAAAATGCACGCGAAGCAGCGGTTGTCGATCGCTTGAAAGTTTTCGGTGCCGAAAATATTAAAGAAGTAATCGACTTTTTAAATGATGAGGGAAGCCTTGAACAAACCGTAATCGATACCCGTGCCGAGTTTTATGCACAGGTCAATAATAATCCGTTGGATTTCTCGGATGTAAAAGGACAGGAAAATGTAAAACGTGCTTTGGAAATTGCAGCGGCTGGTTCTCATAATATTATTTTGGTAGGGCCTCCCGGTTCCGGAAAAACGATGCTCGCGAAACGAATTCCCACAGTACTTCCTCCGTTTTCGTTAAAAGAAGCGCTGGAAACTACAAAAATTCATTCGGTGGTTGGGAAGATCGATAAAGAAACTTCGTTAATGACACGGCGTCCGTTTCGGAGTCCGCACCATACAATTTCTGATGTGGCATTGGTGGGTGGTGGAAACTATCCCCAGCCGGGTGAAATTAGCCTGGCACACAATGGTGTTTTATTCCTCGATGAATTGCCGGAGTTTAAACGAACGGTGCTTGAAGTGATGCGTCAACCGTTGGAAGACCGGAATATTACCATTTCGCGCGCCAAGTTTTCGGTAGAATACCCGGCGAGTTTTATGCTGGTTGCCTCTATGAATCCTTGTCCGTGTGGTTATTACAATCACCCCACAAAAGAATGTGTTTGTGCGCCGGGCGTAGTACAAAAATACCTCAATAAAATTTCAGGGCCATTACTCGATCGTATTGATATTCACCTGGAAGTGGTGCCTGTTCCATTCAAAAAATTGTCGGAAATGGAGTCGTCGGAGAATAGTGAAGCCGTTCGCGAGCGGGTGTTGGCTGCCCGGAAAATTCAGGAGAAACGTTTTGCGGAACATCAGGGAGTTTATGCCAATGCACAAATGACTTCGAAATTGATACGCGAATATGTGGTGCTCGACAATGAAAGCAATAACCTGATTAAAAATGCCATGGACCGACTTGGCCTCTCGGCCCGTGCTTACGACCGTATTTTAAAGGTTTCGCGTACCATTGCCGATCTCGAAGGAGCAGAAAATGTGCAGGCCGATCACCTTTCGGAAGCTATTCATTACCGCAGTCTGGACCGGGAGAACTGGGGTGGGTAACCGCACTCTGGTGATGGTCTCACTCTCAGCGAGGCTATCACTTGCTAATATTTTGGAACGCTGATAACACTGATTTTTTTGATTTTCGCTGAAGAGAGATGGCTCGCAGATTTCGCTGATTTACGCAGAATGATTTCTTGGATTATGAATTCAGTTTGGTGATGGTCTCACTTTGCGTGAGGCTATCACTTGGGATATTTTGGAACGCTGATAACACTGATTTTTTTGATTTTCGCTGAAAAGAGATGGCTCGCAGATTTCGCTGATATACGCAGAATGATTTCTTGGATTATGAATTCAGTTTGGTGATGGTCTCACTTTGGGTGAGGCTATCACTGTGAATAAAAATACGCTGTTTTACCTTATCACTTTACAGGTAGTGGCATGATTTGCAAAATCGCGCCAGCGGGGAGAAAATTATTCCTTTTCAGAATCTGGTTTGTATAAGGTATTGACTTCTTTAAATGGATAGGGCAGCAAGAATGCTGCCCTAATAAACATTATACAATGTCGCCCCAAATTGCTTTGATTTCTTCACAATTCCTTTCAGCTTCGGAAAGCGCTACATCGATATTTGCCGGAGCAGATACTATTCTATCACCAAAAATATCCAAAGAAAAGCACAGGTTCGGATCAACAAATTCATCCTCTTTTTTTATTTCATTCAAATACTTATAAAGTATTGTGGAAATCATTAGTGATTGAGAATAGTCGAAAGGTTTGTTTTTAGATACATGGATTTTGATTGCACCTAAAAACACTTTTCCATCAACCTCAAATTTTACAACTACGTCAGGTGCAACTCGAATTATTACATCTCCAACTCTTGTTGTTTTAACAGGAGGTGTTACAATTGAATAAGGATTTTTTCGAAAAACCTTAGGTGATTTCATTTTAACAAACTTGTTAAGAGCTTCTACAGAAATCCTCTTGTCACTAACTTGACGTGGATTTGTCGGTGTTCGATTCTTTAGAGTTTCTAGAGCTTCATAGATTGGTGTTAAGTCACCCTGATGTTGAATACTCTTTTTAATTCTCGCTTTGGTTAATTGATACCAAATGATTTTAAACGGATTGGGGTTCAATTGTTGTTCAACAATCCTAGCCTTTCCCCTTTCAGTTGCTTTTGTAAAATCAGCAAACTGATTTAAGCTAATTAAAAACTCATTCATTTTTAATTGTTTTTGAATGTTAATAGAAATTAACCAGCTAGTCGAATCTGTTCAGTAACATTTGATTTTATCGAAGAAAGGTTTAATTTTAAACCGCCAAGTAAAAAACATGAACTTTCCTCGCTGAAAGAAATGTACTAAGACCAGTCAACTAGACTGGTTTTTTTAATATTTATATATCATATCTCGCTATCAGCATTTTTTTACTTTTAATATATTTCATTTAAGCCTTCAATTCAGTACAAAAAAAAGAGTAATAATAAGATGCAAAGGCTTGCTATTTTTCTCATTACTACTCTCTTTGTCTCACAAGTTTAGCTCAAAAAAACATTTTTTGCAATAGATTATTTATATTTCTAGTTAAATGCCTCAAAAAGATATTAACTTCAAATTGTTACATGTCTGAATATCAGTTATTAGTGCTGTGGGAAGCACTAATGGTCTATTAACATTTATTGATAACTTTTGGCTAATTTGCTAGCTTACTGCGTCCTAGTAGGATGAATTTTCAAAATACTATTACCGATAATTTAGAACTCCCCCGCTGGCACGAATTACAATCCATTCCATGCCAAAAAGCAACCCTAAATTATAACAACTATTTCAACAAAAGGCCCGGAAAACCGGGCCCATTAGTTATAAACCTTTTAAAACAATATAACAATTAACTGTCCACAATAACGCGTGCAGCAATGTATCCGTTGTAAAACGCCGGATCGCGTCGCTTAAACAGGCTGATTATTTTGTCCAGTTTGTTATCCAAAATTTCGTCGGCCTCGTCAAAAAGCAGCTCCAGGCTTTTGGTGGCCTCTACCGATGCTACCTTGTAGGCGCGTGGCTGTCCGTTGATTGCCAAAAACTCGTTTAAACCAGTTTTTAAATCCTCCACCTGATCGCGGGCAACACCATATTCCGTAGTTAGTTCTTCAATATTTGCCTCGGCTGCCGCTATTATGACTTGCACGGCCGGGGCAAAATCAGCATTACGCATCTTGTACAAAGCAGAGTAGCTGGTGCTCATCTGAAGCCGTAGCTTTTCATCTCCTGTTACCAATGCAAACGCTTCAAGGGTATCGTTCAGGATATCGGCCTTTTGAGCCACTACACTTTTAATTTGTGTTTTCGTTTTTCCCAAAAATACCTGTGCTTCCTGTTGTGCGTATTGCACCGTCTCGATTTGAGCAACTACGGCTGTGAACTCATTTTTAAACTCGCCAACTTTAGGTATTGATACCCAAAGGGCCGACTTACTGTCGAGGTACGACGATACAGTATCGTACATCTCTTTTTTGTTAATCTGATTTTTATTCATCGTTTGAGAATTTAGGAATAATACTGCTAGTTAATATTTTATAGCTAAAAAAGCAAACTTATGCTAACTATATTTGAAACATAATTCTTGATTTCAGAAACTCATTTCTTAATCCAAAGCGATTATTTCCTGAGTTGAAGCACTCAATTCCCGACCTGAATCTGACATTTCTTCAGTCGGAGCACTCATTTCTCAACTTGAATCTGACATTTCTTCAGTTGAAGTGCTTATTTCTTGAGTTGCAGCGGTTAATTCCCGACATCAAGTGGTTATTTCTTGAGTTGCAGCACCTGTTTCTCAACTTCGGGCACTCATTTCCCGACTTGAAGAAGTCATTTCCTGAAGTAAAGCGGTTGTTGCTCGTAAGAGAACTATTTACATTCGACTTAATTGTCATCAAAACAATAAGCTAAATTTTGTATCTTCATAGCCTAAATCAATAAAACCACAAAATGAAAAAGCCTGTTCTTTTGGTGCTTATTCTACTGAGCATTGTTCCATCGTTGTTCGCACAAAACATCCATTTAAATTCGCTGGGTTTTCTAACCAATGGCCCAAAATCGGCTGTTGTTCCGCAATCGTGTACTTCGTTTAAACTTGTTTCGCTTGCAACCGGCGATGTTGTTTTTGAAGGCAAAACAACAGGGCCAAACTATCAGAAAGATGTAGGTCAGGAGGTATGGAAAGTTGATTTCTCCGACTTTCAAAAACCGGGCGATTACTACCTGGAAGTTGCCGGAGTTGGGCGCTCAGATGAATTTAAAATCGCAAACGATGCCTTTAATTTTGCTGCAGTAACAAGTATGCGTGCCTTTTATTTATGGCGCTGCGGAATGGCGGTTGACGGCGAATTTGCAGGCAATCATTATCATCAGGATGCCTGTCATTTGGATGATGCCTACGAAGATTATATCGGAAAGAAAGGCTCGAAACGCGATGGTACCGGAGGTTGGCACGATGCCGGCGATCATGGAAAATATGTGGTAAATGCCGGTGTTTCACTGGGTGTATTGTTTTATGCCTGGGAACATTTTCAACCTCAGCTGGAAAAAATGGATTTGGATATTCCCGAAACAGCACCCGGATTCCCCGATTTTCTGCAGGAGCTGAAATGGGAAACCGACTGGATATTAAAAATGCAGTACCCCGATGGCTCGGGCAGGGTATCGCATAAACTTACGCGTACTTCATTCTCAGGTTTTATTATGGCCAGCGACGATGACGCCAAACGGTATTTTACCGAATGGAGTTCGGCGGCTACAGCCGATTTGGTGGTAATAATGGCTATGGCTGCCCGCTACTTTAAACCCTACGATGCCACTTATGCCAAAAAATGTTTGGATGCTGCGTGGGTGAGTTATCGTTTTTTGCAGGAAAACCCGGAGGCCAAACGTTTTGTGCAGGGTGATTTCCGCACCGGAGGTTACCAGACAAGAGATAATGACGATCGCTTGTGGGCAGCTGCCGAGCTATGGGCTACTACCGGCGACGAAAGCTGTTTGCGCGATTTTGAAAAACGGGCCGCTGAATTCGAGTACAAAATAGAAGAGAACTGGGACTGGCAAAATGTGTCGAACCTGGCGATGTATTCGTACGCACTTTCTTCGCGCAAAGGCAAAAATCCGGAAGCAGAAGCTGCAATAAAAAAGAACATCATTGCCAATGCCGATGCTTTGGTGGAAAAGGGAGAAGCGGACGTGTATTCGCGTGCCCTTGGCGGCCGATACTACTGGGGCTGTAACGGAACTGTTGCCCGCCAAACGGTGAATCTGCAGGTGGCTAATCTTATTCAGCCCAACCCAAAATACAAACAAGCGGCCATTGGTATTGTCGATCACATCTTCGGAAAGAATTACTATAACCGATCGTACGTTACCGGTTTGGGAATCAATCCGCCAATGTTTCCGCACGACCGTCGTTCGGGAGCCGATTCGATTGATGCACCCTGGCCGGGGTATCTGGTTGGCGGTGGGCATTCAGCAACCGATTGGGTGGATAAAGAAGAATCGTACAGCCACAACGAAATCGCCATAAACTGGCAGGCCGCACTGGTTTATGCCCTTGCCGGATTTGTAAGTTATTAATGGAATTTGTCTTTTAGTTGCAATGTTTTAGCCTTGAAAACTAGGTAGTTCAATTGATTTCAATTAATTTTATAGAAATCAAAATCTACCTGTCATGACTAAATCAAAAAAGTATCCCGTTACCCGAAGAGATTTTATCAAAGTATCGGCAACAACAACAGCTGCAGTTTCAGCCATGTCGCTTGGTGCCTGTAATTCCGAAAAATTACCCAAACCAATGAAGCGCCCGTTTGGTAAACTTGGCTTTAATGTAACTACACTCGGCCTGGGAGGGCAGGCGTCGATTCAATGGACTCCTGATGATGTTGAGCCTGAAAAAATCATCCTCAAAGCATTTGATTTGGGCATTAACTATTTCGATACCTCCAACCTGTACGCCGACAGCCAGCTGAATTTCCACAAAGCTTTTAAACACATGAACCTGATTCCGGGCGAAGATGGGTATAACGAAGCGCTGCGGAAATCAATTTGGTTAACCAGTAAAACGGCTATGCGTTGGGGTAAACCGGGATGGCCCGAACGGGAAAATGTCAGCAACTGGTCGAATGGCGAAAATGTACAATGCGCGGTCGACGATGTAAAACGTTCGTTAACCCAGTTGTTTGGCGATGGAGAAGGGTATTACCCGGATGGCGCCTACCTGGATATGGTGCTATGCCATACCTTGCATAACACCGATGAGGTTGATGTGCTTTACGAAGGACTGGAAACGCCGCTTGATCCCGATGGCAATTTTGGAGCTTTGGTGGCCCTTCGCGATTTACGCGACGGAACCAACCTGACCGGGATGAATCCGAAAAATGAAAAGCTGATCAAACATATTGGTTTCTCAGGGCATGCAAATCCGCCGGCTATGATGGATATGATTCAGCGCGATGAATACGGCATTTTAGATGGTATGCTGATAGCCATTAACGCCAACGACAAAACCAAAATGAACATGCAGAATAATGTTATTCCGATTGCCGAAGCCAAAGGAATGGGAATAATCGGTATGAAAGTATTTGCTGATGCTGCTATGTACCATAAAGAACCACGCTGGTCGCAAACGCCTGCCGATGTTTTCCGTAAAGTGGGTACCGATGAATTGCCGAGCAAGCCACTTATTGAATATTCGCTGACAACACCGGGTGTTCATACCTTGATTATCGGAATCGGGCAAATTGATGACGACCCAATGAAATGCCAGCTGGTACAGAACTTTTATGCTGCACAAATAGCTCCTGACGGAATGAGTGCCGATGAGCGAAAACGGATTGAGGAGCAGGCCAAAAATGTGAAGCCGGGAAGTAACTACTTTCAGGCCATTGAGAAAGAAAACCTTTCTGCTCCGCGCGATGCAAAATTGGTTGATGGCAAATTAACCTGGAACACGGCTTTGGCCGATGAGGAGCCCATATCGCATTACGAAATTATCCGTGATGGGGAGTTGCTGGGCAAGGTGGAACACAAACCTCAGCTTTTTATAAGCAAGCCTTTTAGTATTACTCTCGACGAGCCGGGTAATGTTACGCTGGCCACTGTTGATATAGCTGGAAATAGAGCTGAGACAGTTGTGACGTAAAAACCTGATTTCGATATTAAAATATTTTCACAGAAAGTCATAATTGCGTCAGATTTGCATTTAAAATTCTGCAGGAATAACGGGTTATTTCAACGAATTTTAAATGCAAAGATGGCGTGAGAAGGACTTTCCTTTCAGGCTTCGCTCTTTTTGCCATAAACTTCCCCCAATTTTCTTGCATTATCCCGATAGTTCTTCGAAAACTGGTGAAAGTTTCTGACTAAAAATAGCTGAAGCTGTGAGTTATTTTAAAGCCGAATTCAGGTTTATCAAAAATTTAATCACCTTTGTGCCGATTAGTATGAACCAAAAGTCGTACTATTGGTTTGAGATAGTAAAACATAATTTAACTAAGATGGTAGACAGACTTTCCGATCCCATCGGAAGATTGATGGGATTGCGTTATA
This sequence comes from Draconibacterium sp., assembly GCF_041583095.1. Classification (NCBI taxonomy): domain Bacteria; kingdom Pseudomonadati; phylum Bacteroidota; class Bacteroidia; order Marinilabiliales; family Prolixibacteraceae; genus Draconibacterium; species Draconibacterium sp. Next base: position 40,250 of record NZ_JBFHGM010000004.1, on the reverse strand, counting down.
AATCGCACCCCTGGCACGGTGTTTCAATTGGCGATAATGCCCCCGAAGAATTAACCGCTTTTATAGAAGTGGTTTCAACCGATACGGTAAAATACGAAATTGACAAGGATAGCGGTTACCTGCGTGTTGACCGGCCACAAAAATTTTCGAATGTTGTTCCTGCTTTGTATGGTTTTATTCCGCAAACTTATTGCGGTACCAAAGTTGGCGAATATTGTTCGGAAAAAGTTAACCGAAAAGGCATAAAAGGCGATGGCGACCCGATTGATATTTGTGTGCTTACTGAAAAGGATCTGGCGCATGGAGATTTGCTGGTAACGGCTCGTCCAATTGGAGGTTTCCGGATGATTGACGGCGATCAGGCAGACGATAAAATTATTGCGGTTTTGGATAACGACACCGTGTATGGTCATTTTACCGATGTGTCGCAGGTGCCGGAAATTGTAATTCAGCGTTTGGAGCATTATTTCCTTACTTACAAGGATATGCCAGGTGTTGATTCAAACACCGAAATTGCGACAACCTATGGGCACGATGAGGCGCTTGAGGTGATTAAACTTTCGGTTGAAGATTACAACAACAAGTTTGCGAATCTGGGCAAACTGCTTTCATAGTGTCGTTTCACACAGAGATGTATAAAAAAGGCTTGATTTCTTAAAGATCAAGCCTTTTTTTGAATCACCCGTAAGAGTTGGTGAAGAAGTTATAAAATATCCCATCCATAAGTTTCAATATTGAATAGAAGCTACCAAACATAAGCAACACTCTTTTGGCTTATCAGCCGGATTCTACTCTTTGGTTTAGCCCAAAGAGTAGACAGAAAACCCAAGGCTGCGCCCACTTCCCTCGGAAAAGCTACGCGATGCCGACTAAAATTACTGAACCCGTCGTTCCTCCTCAAACAGCAGTAATTTTTTAACGTCGTCACCACTTGTTTTCCGGTTCATCGGCCGAGGCCAAGCTTCGGTGCGGCGGCTTTGCATAAGTGGACGGCCTCTTTTGGTGGTTGCCCGTAGTTAAAATAAAACCTTAGTGAGAGCGGGAAGCTCCGAGTTGGCGAGGAGATCACCCGTCCGAACTTAGGTTTTATGAAAACGCAGGGTAACAACCAAAAGCAGCCTTGCCTTTTTTGCTTCATTTTTGTGGTAAGACAAAAATGAAGGCCGCCGGCAGGCATGGAATAATATTCAATATCTAAATTGATCCACCGGATTTTTCGGGTGATCCTTTTTTTCTTTTAATAGATTTTCGCTACCGGGTAACGTTTATAGGTTTTTTCAGCCCATTCGGTGTTGTTGTAAATGTAGCTTAACTGTGCCCGGTGATCCTTTGCAAATTCCGGATCGGCTTTACGTTTTTCCTTCAGCTGCTTTTTGAACTCCGGATGCTCATTTAGATATTTCAGCGCATTTTCTTCAAATCCATACGACGAAAAATATTCGCGTTGGTCAAGAATAGAATCAAAAAAGTTCCAGCGGAAAAATGAGTCCATTGCTTTGGGCTCCAACATCTCCAGAATGTATTTCATTTTGCGCTGGCGAACCGGAATCAGCAGGTCGCCGGCGTAATAATTTATTTGTTGAACCTCACTTCTGGTAGTTACTTCGTTATGAATATAATGACCGTTAAACGGTTGCTTCGGACTTGAATACTCGTCGATATAATCAACCGTTACTTCCATTAGCGTATCATTTTTTAGCGGTACCATTTCAATGCCGTTCAGTTTTAATCTTTCAATTACTTCGGTCCAGCCTTGCGGAAGAACATAGTATTTAGGTATTGTAATTTCTTCTACTGCGTTGTATGTGTCGTAATAGCGAATTTTTTTCGAAAGTGGTTTCGAGCGGTCGTAGCCAAAACGTGGCAGGCCGGTAACTTTGTCAATTATTTCGTTGCTGGTTTCATAACCGTCGAAAGTTAATGTGCTGTATTGCGTGGTGTCTACCTGATAGGTAATCGGGTAGGTAAGCATCTTTAACAGTTCTTCGGTTCCTTGTTTTCGGCTGGCGATAATTTCATCCGAATTTTCTGAAGTGAACTCATTTAATGCAACAATAAACTGGTAACACGACTTTACGCGGTCGGCAAAGTCTTTGTACACGTGGTTTTCGGTCATCATTCCGTAGCTGTTAAACAGACTCGCATAACCCGATGAATACCTCGGTGAATCCTGCCAAAGCAGAATCCCTGACAGCGGCTCATAGTTAAGCCAGTTCACATATGGAATCAGTTTATACTCGCCCTCTTCCATTTTTTCATAAATATTGGGGATCATTTGGCTACGCAGAAATTTTTCCTGTGCCGGTGGAAAATAATCGGGAAAAGGCGTAATTAATGTGATGCTGTATTCATGATCGGAGCCGTTTGTGGTATGAGTATCCAGAAAAACATCGGGATCCCATTCATTAAAGATTTTGTTTATCGACCGGGCATTTTCCGAATCGCATTTGGCAAAGTCGCGGTTCAGATCAAGGTTCTTTGCATTTCCGCGAAAGCCGGTTTCGTAAGGTGTAGCCTGGTTGGCGCGGTTGTATTTGCCACGGTTCAGGTGTCCGCCAATGTTGTACACCGGAATGATGACAATTACTGTGTTATCGAGCCACTTTTTCATTCCGTTTTTGTTGCGCAGAATATCGTCGGCAAATTGCAGGCTCGCATCAATTCCCTCCGGCTCGCCCGGGTGAATGCCATTGTTAATGAGCAAAACTGATTTTCCCTGAGCTTTTACTTTTTCAGGATTAAATTCCGGTTCACTGTTAATAATAAAGGTGTGCAATGGTTTTCCAATGTCGGTAAAGCCGCTTTCAACCAATGTTGCATTTTCGTACTTCGCATCAAGTAGTTCGAGCATCTCGATTACTTCGTCGTAAGTAGGCGTGTAATTTTGCTCGTACTTTAGGTTTAACAGTGGTTTTTGGGCAAACAACAACAGGCTGACAGCGCACAGCACTACAACCAAAGCAGTTTTTTTTCTCATGATGTAAAATTTGAGTAGCCAGGCTACAAACGCAAAAATTATTTTCGTTCTAAATCAAGGTAAGAATAGTCAAAATCGTTCTTTTCGTCGTGCAGATCTTCGCGTTTTAGTTCGTTCCACTCGGCATAATTAACCTCGGGAAAATAGGTGTCGGCATCAAAAGTTTTATGTACCAGCGTAAGGTAAAGTTTGCCGGCAACCGGGAAGAACTGTTTGTAAATCATTCCGCCACCAATGATAAAAGCCTCTTTTTCATCTTTCACTTTTTCAATGGCTTCATCAATGGAAAAAACCGTTTCGCAACCGGGAAATACATCGTCGTGTTTATCGGTAATTACAATGTGCCGGCGGTTTGGCAGTGGCCATTTTGGTAACGACAACAGTGTGTTACGCCCCATAATAATGGTGTGTCCGCTGGTAATTTCTTTAAAGCGTTTCAAATCGGTTGGTAAATGAAACAGCAGATCGTTGTTTTTGCCAATGGCAAAGTTCTCGGCAATAGCAACGATTATCGAGATATTTTTTTGAATTGTATTTGTCATTTTAAGATTGTTTTAAACGGCAACAGCTCCTTTAATGTGTGGGTGCGACTGGTAACCAACCAACTCGAAGTCTTCGAATTTAAAATCAAAAATGCTTTTTACATCCGGGTTGATCTTCATTTGTGGCAGCGGAAGGGGTTCGCGCGATAGCTGCAATTTTACCTGCTCAATATGATTGGAATAAATATGTACGTCGCCAAAAGTATGCACAAAATCGCCTGGCTCAAGATCGCAAACCTGTGCCATCATCATGGTTAGTAATGCGTACGATGCAATATTAAATGGAACGCCCAAAAATACATCGGCACTACGCTGGTACAGCTGGCACGATAATTTTCCGTCGGCAACATAAAACTGGAAAAGGATGTGGCACGGTGGCAGGTTCATTTTGTCGAGTTCGCCAACATTCCAGGCACTCACCAAATGGCGTCGCGAGTCGGGATTGTTTTTAATGGCATCAATTACCTGCGATATCTGGTCGATGTGGCCGCCATCGGGTGTTGGCCAGCTGCGCCACTGGTAGCCGTAAATGTGCCCGAGGTTGCCATCGTCGTCGGCCCACTCGTTCCAGATACGTACTCCGTTATCCTGCAAATATTTTACATTGGTGTCACCTTTCAAAAACCAAAGCAATTCGTAAATAATCGATTTCAGGTGCAGTTTTTTTGTTGTTACCATCGGAAAACCTTCGCTCAGATCAAAGCGCATTTGGTGTCCAAAACGGCTGATCGTTCCTGTTCCCGTGCGGTCTTCTTTAACCGCTCCCTTTTCTAAAATGGTTTCCAATAGTTCTAAATACTGCCTCATTTTTCAAATATTTCCCACAAAAATAATCGTTCAAAAAGAACTGCTTCCGATTTCCGCAGTTTAAATATTCACAATTACACTGAGATTGTTAACGGGCACATTTTTAGTGATAGTATCACTTTAAGTGATGCTATCACTGTTTGTGTCTTTAAGGATTAAGCCGCGAACCACATTTCTTACAAAAAACAGCATCGTCGTCGTGTGAAGGATGCAGGCATTGCGGGCAAACCTGTGTGTTTTTATCGCTGGTTGGATTGATAATCTCAGCAGTAACAATACCCGTTGGAACGGCAATGATAGCGTAACCCATAATCATTACAATACCCGCCAGAAATTGGCCCAGTGGCGTTCCCGGGCTAATGTCGCCATAACCAACGGTGGTAAGGGTAACGATTGCCCAGTATATTCCTTTTGGGATGCTGGTGAAACCGTGTTGCGGGCCTTCAACGAGGTACATAACCGTTCCGATAATAATGACCAACATGGTTACAAAAAAGATAAAAACACTTATTTTTTCGCGACTATTCCAAATGGCTTTGGCCAGTGAGCGGCCTGCCTCGGTGTATCGTGTAAGTTTTAAAATACGGAAAACGCGGAGTAAGCGGAGAATACGAATCACCACTAAACTGTGCGATCCGGCAACTACCAGCCCAATGTAAGTGGGCAAAACCGATAAAAGGTCGATGACGCCGTAAAAACTAAAAATGTAACGCATCGGTTTTTTTACAATGGCAACGCGCAGAATGTATTCTATGGAGAAAATAACGGTAATACACCATTCCAGAATATGCAGTAATTGTAAATGATTTTCGCGTATTGAAGGAACACTTTCAAGTAATACCAGTGCAACGCTTATAATAATAATAAACAACAGCGCCACATCAAAAAGTTTTCCCCCCGGCGTATCAGCTTCAAAAATAATCTCGTAAATCTTCTGTTTGGTTTTATTCATCGGCAGCAAAATTGTGATTTAAAGATACTATTTATTTCGAAAAGCGAATCTGAACAAAAGGCGTGTTCGCAAAGATTAAGCCGTTCGAAAAAAAATGGACTTGATGAAATTATAGAAACGTCAGGTGATGTATAAAAAGATGTCAAGTGATCTTTTAAACGGACACAAGTGAGGTGTAAAGAGATGTCAAGTGAAAGAAATTCCGCAGTCAAGTGAATGAGCAGTAGCAATATATCACGCATAAAAAAGCCCTTCCCAAATAAATGGAAAAGGCTTTTTGAAATTATTTCGTATTGGTTTTTAGAGAACGGTTTCTACGCTTTCGTAAGGTAGGTCGAAAGCTTCGGCAACGCCTTTGTAAACCACTTTTCCGTCAACAACATTCAAGCCTTTGCGTAATGGCTCGTTGTCGATACATGCTTGTTTCCATCCTTTGCCTGCAATTTCAATAGCATAAGGAAGTGTGGCATTGGTAAGCGCAATTGTTGAAGTACGTGGAACAGCACCCGGCATGTTGGCCACACAGTAATGCAATACATGGTCGATTACATAAGTTGGGTCGGCGTGAGTTGTTGCTTTTGTAGTTTCGAAACATCCACCCTGGTCAACGGCAACGTCAACCAAAACAGTACCCGGTTTCATTGTGCTCAGCATATCACGTGTTACCAAATGTGGCGCTTTGGCACCAGGAATAAGAACAGCACCGATAATAACATCGTGCGATTTGACCATCTCGCGAATGTTAAACTCGTTACTCATCATGGTTTTTACGTTAGCCGGCATAATATCGTCGAGGTAACGCAGGCGTTTCAACGATACATCCATAATCGTAACATCGGCACCCAATCCGGCAGCCATTTTTGCTGCTTCGGTACCAACAATACCACCACCAATAATCAAAACTTTAGCAGGAAGAACTCCGGCAACTCCACCAAGAAGCACACCGTAACCACCGTAAGTTTTTTCAAGGTATTTGGCACCTTCCTGAATTGACATACGACCGGCAACCTCGCTCATTGGTACAAGCAGCGGAAGCGAACGGTCAGGCAATTCAACCGTTTCGTAAGCCAAACAAATCGATTTGTTTGCGATCATGGCATGTGTTAAAGGCTCGCACGATGCAAAGTGGAAATAAGTGTAAAGAATTTGTCCTTCTTTAATCAGCTTGTATTCCTCCTCAATCGGCTCTTTTACTTTGATGATCATTTCGGCAATGCCGTAAACATCTTCAATGGTTGGAAGCATTTTGGCTCCAGCTCCAATATAGGCTTCATCCTGGAAACCGCTACCCATACCACCGCCGGCCTGAATGTATACTTCATGACCATGTTTAACCAACTCCGCAGCACCGGCAGGTGTAAGTGCAATACGGTTTTCGTTATTTTTAATTTCCTTTGGTACTCCAATTATCATTACAGTAAATATTTGAGTTTTTTCTGAGTTCAAAAATAGACCACTATTTGTGACTAAAACATGATAAATGCTCAGGATTTGGAACAATTTATTGTAAAAGTAACATGTATGACATCATATACTTAGAAATTGCAAGTTAAGTTTGCAATAAGATATTAATTTGTCTGAAATTTTAGATTATTGTTTTCAGTTTGATAATCTTATCTTTGCTTGCTTTTAAAAAATATTATATAACATGCCGACAGTATCAGACAGAGGAAGGATAATGCCTGATTCACCAATCAGGAAATTAGCTCCGTTAGCTCATGAAGCTAAAGAGAGAGGGGTTAAAGTGTTCCATTTAAACATCGGTCAGCCCGATTTACCAACACCTCCTGAAGCGCTGGCGGCCATCCGGTCGATCGACCGGGAAATTTTGGAATACACTCCGAGTGAAGGAATTTTATCGTTTCGTCAGAAACTGGCGAAATATTACCACAAATTTGATATTGATGTTACGGCTGATGATATCATTGTTACCTCGGGAGGTAGCGAGGCGGTAACCTTTGCTTTTATGAGTTGTCTCGACCCGGGCGACGAAATTATTGTGCCCGAACCGGCTTATGCCAACTACGAAGCGTTTGCAATTGTTGCCGGAGCTAAGATTAAATCGATTCCGGGCGACATTGAAGAAGGATTTGTATTACCTCCAATCGAAGAATTCGAGAAGCTGATCACCTCAAAAACCAAGGGGATTATGATCTGCAATCCGAATAACCCGACCGGCTACTTGTATACGCAACAGGAAATGAATGCCATTCGCGACCTGGTGAAGAAATACGATCTGTATTTGTTTTCCGATGAGGTTTACCGCGAGTTTTGTTACACCGGCGCTCCTTATATCTCCGCTTTCCACCTGGATGGAATTGAGCAAAATGTTGTTTTGGTTGATTCTGTTTCGAAACGCTACAGCGAATGTGGTTTGCGGATTGGTGCCCTGATCACCAAAAACAAAGATGTGAAAAAGAATGTGATGAAGTTTTGCCAGGCACGTTTGAGCCCGCCGCTTATCGGGCAAATTGCTGCCGAAGCTTCATTGGATGCCGATCCGGAATACATGCTGAATAATTACAACGAGTATGTTCAGCGACGAAAGTTTTTGATCGATGGGCTGAACCGCATCGATGGCGTGTATTCTCCAATCCCAATGGGGGCATTTTATACCGTTGCACGTCTTCCGGTTGACAATGCCGATAAGTTTTGTGCGTGGCTATTGTCCGATTTTCAATTCGAAGGACAGACCGTTTTTCTTGCACCGGCTTCGGGCTTTTACACCGGCTCTGATAAAGGGCAGGATGAAGTGCGAATTGCTTACGTGCTGAATAAAAAAGATTTGGCCGTTTGTTTGAAAATTTTAACCGAGGCGCTAAAAGTTTATCCCGGAAGAAAGGAACGCTAACGTTTAAAAATAGAATTGTTAAAACATAAAAAAACCGGACTGCAAACAGTCCGGTTTTTTCTTTATCTGTAGTTTGTTACGCTAAGTTCTTAACACGCTCCATTGCTTCAAGTACATTTTCGCGATCGGCAAAAGCTGAAAAGCGGAAGTAACCTTCACCTGCAGGACCAAAACCGGATCCCGGAGTTCCAACCAGGTTCGCTTCGTTTAAAACTTTATCGAAAAAGTCCCACGATGTCATATTGTTTTTGGTTTTCACCCACACATAAGGCGCATTAACACCACCGTAAACTTCGTAGCCAATTTCGGCCAGACTTTCACGCATTATTTTGGCGTTTTCCAGGTAGTAAGCAATTACTTCTTCTACCTCTTTTTTGCCTTCTTCGGTGTAAATGGCAGCAGCCGCTTTCTGAACCGGGTAAGAAACACCGTTAAATTTGGTTGATTGACGACGGTTCCACAATTTTTTTACCTGGTGTGCTTGCCCTTCCGAATCGTATGCTACCAACTCGTTTGGTATAACGGTTATGGCACAACGTGTTCCTGTAAAACCTGCTGTTTTTGAGAAACTGCGGAATTCGATGGCAACTTTTTTCGCGCCTTCAATTTCGTAGATCGAACGTGGAATTCCATCTTCGGTGATAAAAGCTTCGTAAGCCGCATCGTAAAGAATTATTGCATTTTTTTCGATGGCATAATCAACCCACTTTTTCAATTCTTCTTTTGAAGCTACTGTTCCTGTTGGGTTGTTCGGGTAGCAAAGAAAAATCAGATCAGGAGTTTCAGTCGGAAGCTCAGGAATAAAGCCGTTTTCTTTTGTACAAGGCATGTAAATTATTCCTTCGTAATGGCCGTTTGCCTGGCAAGCGCCTGTTTTTCCACTCATTACCGTTGTGTCGGCATAAACCGGGTAAACCGGGTCGCAAATCGCAATTTTATTGTCGTTGCCAAAAATCTCCTGAATATTTCCGGTGTCGCATTTCGAGCCGTCAGAAACGAAAATTTCATCAGCAGAAATATCAATGCCTTTCTCCTGGTACGAGTGTTTTGCAATGGCTTCGCGCAGGAACGCATAACCTTGTTCCGGTCCGTAACCTTTAAAAGTTTCACCTTTCGCCATTTCGTCAACGCCTTCGTGAAAAGCTTTTACAACACTGGTGACCAATGGTTGGGTAACATCGCCGATACCCATTTTAATTACTTTTTTATCGGGATTGGCTTCGATGAATTCGCTCACTCTGCGCCCAATTTCCGGGAAAAGATACCCCGCCTGAAGTTTCAGGTAATTCTCGTTAATTTTTGCCATATCTGTCTATTTTATACTATGTTCCAAATTGGAGCGTAAAGATAAAAAAATCTATCGGCAAGTATTTTTACTGCGAATTCCTTTGTGGTTATTTAGATTAATTTAATGCATGTTGGCGGCTGAGGATTGGGGAAACTCTGTTAATTTTGGGAAAAATTATTTTGAGATGCAAAACTTCTTTGTAAAGTCACACGGTCTGGGTAACGATTATATCGTTTTAAACCAGGATGAGATAACTTTTGAATTAACCGAAAAAGCCATAATTCGCATTTGCGATGTTCACTTTGGAATTGGCTCCGATGGCATTCTTTTGAAAGTGCCAAGTGAGAAAGCCGATTTTGGTTTGCGTATTCTGAATCCCGATGGTTCGGAAGCAGAGAAAAGCGGAAATGGCCTGCGTATTTTTGCCAAGTATTTGTACGATTATGGTTTTGCTCAATCAAAATCATTTAGCATTGAAACGCCGGGAGGATTGGTGCGGGCAGAGGTAATTGAAGAGAAGAACAACAAAGCTTTCACTATAAGAGTGGATATGGGAAAGGCGATTTTTGAATCGAAACGAATTCCTGTTAATTGCGAAAAAGAGGAATGTATCGGTGAGCCACTTGAACTGGAATACCGCGGATACGAAATTAATTGTGTGTCGGTAGGCAATCCGCATTGTGTGGTTTTGAAAGACGAACTGGATGAGAAGGAAATAAAAACTTTCGGGCCGCAAATTGAGACCAACCCGATGTTTCCGAACCGCATAAATGTACAGTTTGCAAAAGTTGTTTCGCCAAACGAAGTGGAAGTGATGATTTGGGAGCGCGGTGCCGGCTGGACACTGGCATCAGGAAGTTCGTCGTGTGCAGTGGCGTGTACGGTTGTTAAACGTGGATTGACCGATCGTAACCTTACCATAAAAATGCCGGGTGGAAATCTGGCCATTGAAATTGATGAAGATTGGGAAATCCGCATGACCGGTGAAGTTCGCGAGATTGGATCAGGAACATTGGGTGCAGAATTATTAAACGATCTTGAACTATGAAAACACTACTGATTTTTATGCTGGCTGTTTTTGCATTCAGTGCAAACGCCCAGTTTAAGTGGCCAAATGGCGCCAAAGCGGCTGTCGTTTTTACTTACGACGATGGTTTGGATTGCGATTTAGATGTTGTTGTTCCGCAACTGGACGAGTTTGGATTAAAAGGAACATTTTTTTGTACCGGCAATTCGCCAAGTCTATATAACCGAACCGAAGAGTGGCGTGCCATTACAAAACGAGGGCACGAGCTGGGAAACCACACATTATTTCACCCATGCGACGGAACCGGGCAGGATTGGGTAAAACCCGAATACGACCTGAGAACTTATACTCCCGAACAGATTGTTGCTGAGTTAAAAACAGCCAACACTTTATTAAAGGCAGTCGATGGAAATACTGAACGATCGTACGGATATACCTGCAGCCATTTTGTGGCCAATGGTGTGGATTTTACCGATTCGATAAAAAATATTTTTGTGGCTGCCCGTTGTGACGGCCCCATCCCGGAAACTATGGACGATTATAAAACCTGGAAAACACCAAGTTATATGTCTGTTGATCCGGCGATTGAGGATTTGATCGCTCAGGTTGAGGAAGCCAAAGCAAAAGGAACAATTGTGGTATTCATGTTTCACAGTGTGGGCGGTGGTTATTTAAATACCGCAGCCGATGTGCATAAAAAACTGCTGCAGTATGTAAGCGAAAATAGCGATGATCTTTACAGCGACTCGTTTATAAATGTAATGAAGTACGTGAAGGAAAATCAGTGATCAGATTTCCAGATTTGTAATTTTTTCAGTTACCTGGTAGTCATATTTCGGGTATTCGTACATGGCCATCCGTGGTTCGGTGTGGCCAATGGTGTAACCATAAACACCGTTGTAATCTTCCCGGTTTTCACCCATTTCTTCTAGCTGTTCCAGGTATTCGTCCAACGATTTCGATTCGATGACAATTACCTTTCCCATTTTATGGATTATGGGGCTGTGAGCACGTGTCGGGTCGTGGTCGAATTCCAGAATCCGTCGGCCATAACGGGTTATACCAATGGTTCTGAATGTCATACTTTTTCCCACTCCCGGTAAATTCAGGATACTTCGGTCGGTAGATAAAAACGGCAGTTCAGTTTCCCGGTGCAACGTTTTTATATTCTCCACAATTTTAGCCGGGTGAACCAATAGATGCTGGGCAAAGTCCATGTCTTTTGCCGGAATTGTTCCGAATATTTTTTCTTCCATTCGTTCCTGCATCAGGCGCGAGTTGGGTGTAAAGTTGCTTTTATTCTCTTTAAACCCTTTTACGATAAAGGTGTAATAGGAGAGCACACCGATTTCATTCAGTACATGGCGGAGTTTTACACTATGTCCCCGCCGTGAAGCTGCCGTAGTAAAAACTTCCTGGTTGGTAACTGCCCAGCCCGATTCAAGCAGCAACTGAACAGCGTGTTTTGATTCGGCAGTTATTTCCATTGGCGACTGAAAGTGCGCTTGAATAACAAATTGTTGTATGCCTGCCTTCAGGGCCTTCTTCTTAAAATCAAAAAGGACTTTGCAAAGATTGGGAGTGATTCGTTGTGGCAAATATGCCGGCAAACGCGTTCCGATCCGGATTCGTACAATTTCGGCATATTTTTCTCCCTCAGCACGCGATTTATTGTCCTCTATTTTTGCAAAAGCCATGTTATATATGGCTTCTAGAATTTGTTTCAGGCTATTATTGCTGCTCATTAATGCATCACCACCGGTTATCAGAATATCACGAAGTTGGGCGTCGTTTCTAAAATAGTCAAGTAATTCGGGCAGGCGCTCTTTCCACGATTTTTCTGGCTTCAGTTTGTCGAGATTAAAATTGTACCGCCCACTCTGAAAATCGTACATTCGCTGGCAACTGGCGCACAAACCACCACAAGCCCGGCCAACGGTGTCGGGAATAAAAATAGCGACTTCGGGGTAGCGCCGGTGAATATTGTGCGAAGGCACTATCCAGCCCGCAGCATTGGGTTCGCCGGGTTTTACCTTGTCTTCCTTTTCCCAGGCCACAATTTTCCCAAACTCCTCAACCAGTTGTTTACTGTAAATTACATAAGAACGGATGGCCATGTCGGCACCCACCACATAATCGGGGATGTACGAATTCAAGAGCGAGAGGTAATAAGGATTTACAAAAAACGGAATACCTTTTCTGCGTGCCTTTTTCAGCACTTTCATTGTTTCCTCAGTAAGTGTATGGTCGAGCATTTCGTTCAGCAATTCCGGAGAACGGATGGCAAAGCGTAAGTGAAAATTACTATCCAACCACCACTCGTTCATCAGCTTTTCTTTTTCGGCAAAACTTAAGCCCGATTCAAAGGAATACCTTTGGCTGGAAATATCACCACTATCGATTTTTTCAATCAAAATCCGGATGATCCGCTTTTTATTTTCTTGACGAAGTTCTTCCACCACCGGGTCAAGTCCCGAAGGGTATTTCTGCATCCAGTTTTCTACCTGGCTTTTTGTGGGATGCGTTCGGATTTGCGTATCATTTAACTGGCGAAACAATTGCAGCATGTCCTCGAAAAACGCAGCTTCTGCACCACTGCTTCCTTTATGAGTAGCCAGCCAAAGCATTTTAAACGGATTGGTTTGTGCCAGTTGGCCGCCAATATTCTGGTCGGGAAATTCCCTGCCTGCATTGTCGATATAATCCAGAATACGAATGGCCGCCAAATCCTGCCAGTTCAATTTTTCGGCCAGTTCTTCATCGTCTGAGGTGCCCAGGTAATAACTTTCAGCAATCGGATTACGTTTTAAAATTGGCAAAACCCAATTACGCAAAGCTTCATGAATTTCAACGACATTGTTGGCGTTTCTAATGATCTTTTCAAGAACCGGATTTTCAGCCAATAATTTTTGAAGAATTTTTCGTGCGCGTACGGAGATTCCAACCTTGTCCCAAAAAGCAATTGAATCCATGGCGAAAATTTTTTAGCAAAGCTGTCGGATCAATTAAGTTACGAAAAATCGGCCTGAAATCAAAGGAATTGCGATTGGGAATACGAGCGCCTGTGTGAAACTTTTGCATTGAAAATCAAAATATTATACCGTTGTGAGCGCAATTTGTTGAATTCGATTATCTTTGTGCCGGTTTTTAAAAAATAACAGAGAAATCCCGAAAGGGAAGGAACACCTAATAGTTTGAAATAATGGCACATAAAGCAGGATTTGTGAACATTGTTGGCAACCCGAATGTGGGTAAATCAACAATTATGAATGCACTGGTAGGCGAAAAACTGTCTATCATCACCCAAAAGATGCAAACCACACGCCACCGCATAAAAGGCATTGTAAGTGGCGAAGATTTCCAGATTGTTTATTCCGATACTCCCGGTATTCTGAAGCCCAGTTATAAGCTTCAGGAATCGATGATGAGGTTTGTTGATACGGCTTTAATCGATGCCGACGTGATTCTTTTTGTTACCGATGTTAAAGAAAAGGTAGACAAAAATCCGGAGTACATCGAAAAAGTACGTAAGTCGAACATGCCGGTTATCGTGTTGCTCAACAAGATCGATCTGTCGAATCAGGAAGAAGTATTAAAACTGTACGATCACTGGTCGAACACTTTCCCGGGAGCAGATGTTTTTCCGATTTCGGCGCTCGAAAGATTTAATATCGAACCTATCTTCGATCGTATTTTGGAACACTTGCCCGAAGGTCCGGCCTTTTTCTCGAAAGATCAATTAACCGACCGAAACGAGCGTTTTTTTATGCAGGAAATTATTCGTGAGAAGATACTTTTGCACTACCAAAAAGAAATTCCTTATTCGGTTGAAGTTGAGGTAGAAGAGTTTAAAGAAGAGGAGAAGATTATTAATATCCGTACGGTAATTTATGTTTCGCGCGAGAGCCAGAAAGGCATTATTATTGGCCATCAGGGAAAAAGTATAAAACGCGTGGGAACAGAAGCACGAACTGATGCAGAAGAGTTTTTCGACAAGAAAATTTTTCTGGAGTTGTATGTGAAAGTGGCCAAAGACTGGCGCGAGAAAGACGGTCAGTTGAAACAATTTGGATACGATAAATTTTAAAAAGTCAGAAGACGGTAGACCGGAGTAGGAGGTATTAAAAGAGCTATCCTTAGCCCCGACTTTTAAGTCGGGGGGAGAGATTGAATACTCTGGAAAACAATGGGCTTTAGCCCTTAAAAAGATTAGAAAAAATGAGCAGCAGAATAGTAGCTATAGTAGGACGCCCGAATGTGGGTAAATCAACTTTGTTTAATCGTTTGATTGAACAGCGTAAAGCCATTGTTGACGAAACAGCCGGCGTTACCCGCGACCGTAATTACGGAAAAGGCGAGTGGATTGGCGTTGAATATTCGGTGATCGACACCGGTGGTTATGTGGTAAATTCGGAAGATATTTTTGAAGCAGAGATCAACAAACAAGTGCATTTGGCCATTGATGAGGCCGATGTAATTATGTTTGTAGTTGATGTGGAACTGGGAATTACCGACCTGGATGATGCCATCGCCAATATTTTACGACGCAGTAAAAAGGAGGTTATCCTGGTAGTAAACAAGGTCGACAACAACAACCGGATTTTAGATGCACAGGAATTCTACGGTTTGGGATTAGGCGATATTCATTGTATTTCGTCGATGACCGGAAGTGGAACCGGCGATATGCTGGATGCCCTGGTTGCCAAATTCCCGAACAGAGAATCGTTGGAAGAAGAACACGAGCTGCCACATATTTCTGTGGTTGGCCGCCCGAATGTGGGTAAATCGTCGTTTATAAATGCTTTGATTGGTGAAGACCGTAACATTGTAACCGATGTGGCCGGCACAACCCGCGATTCCATCCATACCCGATACAATAAGTTTGGCCACGATTTTATGATCGTTGATACCGCCGGACTGCGCAAAAAGGGAAAAGTTAGCGAAGACCTGGAGTTTTACTCCGTTTTACGCTCGGTGCGTACCATCGAAAATTCAGATGTTTGTTTGTTGCTTATTGATGCAACACGTGGTGTGGAAGCACAAGACATGAACATCCTGAACCTGATATTAAAAAACAAAAAAGGTGTGGTTATTTTGGTGAATAAATGGGATTTGATTGATAAAGATACCATGACAACCAAAAAGATAACCGAGGAAATTCATAACCGAATGGCCCCTTTTACCGATGTGCCGATTGTTTTTATTTCGGCCCTTACAAAACAACGGGTACATAAAGCCCTGGAATTGGCAATGGAGGTGCACGAAAATCGCAAACAACGTATTAAAACCTCGGAACTGAACGAAGTGATGCTTGAAGCGATCGAAAACTACGGACCACCATCGATAAAAGGCAAGTACATAAAAATTAAGTATTGCACGCAGTTGCCATCGCCAACGCCTACCTTTGCTTTTTTTGCCAACTTGCCACAGTATATAAAAGAGCCATATAAACGTTATCTGGAAAACCAGTTGCGCGATAACTTCAATTTTACCGGCGTTCCTGTACAAATTTATTTCAGACAGAAATAGAAGGAGCTTGAAGTTCGAAGTCGGAAGGCCGAAGTTCGAAGTTGAAAAATTCCATTTGCATGATTTGCAGATGGAATTTTTTTTGTGTTTTAGTGCCGAAAAATTTTAGTGTGCAGATGGGAAACTGCTTGCGATAAAGAGCAATTAATTTATTAAATTGGCTAAAATTCTTTGGGATTGGTTATTGTATGGTGTTAAATCCCGAAGCATAAAAGAAATAGTATGGCACGTTTTTTAAAAGATCGCTCAAACGCAAAAGGCATGGTTCCAGGCTCTTTGGTGCTTATCGGCCGGCAGAAAATGGATAAACCGATCGTTCAATTGATACGGTACAATGAGGTTGATTTACTGGAAGAAACTGTCGGCTCATTTGATGAAGTAAAAGAAAAATTACAGGCCGAACAGGTGAACTGGATCAATATTTATGGTTTACACGATCTGGAAACGATCAAACAGCTTGGTGTGGAATTTAAACTTCCGTCGCTTTTACTCGAAGATATGTTGAATACCGACCAGTCGCCAAAGTATGAAAATGGTGAAAGTTACGATGCTTTTATCATGAAAATTCTTCATCCGGAGGAAGGTTCGAAACGGATACACGCCGAGCAGATAACACTTGTTCTTGGGGAGAATTATGTGTTAACCCTGCAGGAAAGAAAGGCTGATGTTTTTGAAGTCGTTCGCGAACGTATTCGTAAAAGTAAGGGAAGAATCAGGGCAAGGGGAAACGACTACCTGGCCTATGCGTTAACGGACGCGTTGGTGGATAATTATTCGATTCTGATTGAAAATATTGGCCGGCAGGTGGAAGATATTGAAGAACGGCTTTTTAAGCAAATGGACTCCAAATTAGTAGAGGAGATTTACCAATTTAAAACCGAACTAAATTACATTCGGAAAGCAGTTCGTCCCATGCGCGAGTTTATGACTTCGTTGTTAAGAACTGAAGATACTTTTTTTCAGAAAAAGAATATTGCTTATCTGAAAGACCTGAATGATTTGCTTGTTCAATGTACAGAAGCAGTAGAAATGTACAATAACATGACTTCTGATCAGCTGAATATCTACAACTCGAACATGAGCAACCGAATGAACGAGGTGATGAAAACCCTCACCATTTTCGCTTCTATATTTATTCCGCTAACGTTTATTGCAGGCATTTACGGAATGAATTTTGAATATATTCCCGAACTCAAATTTAAGTATGGTTATCTTGTTTTCTGGATAATTATTTTAATGCTGGGTGGTGGGTTACTGATTTATTTTAGACGAAAAAATTGGTTATAAATGTGTTTCACGCGGATTACACAGATGCCACAAATTGAATTTTTAATCAGCGTAATCTGCGGGAAATTTTAATTGAAGAAGAATACAGTAAAGTTTAACCGATAGAAACCAAAACAAATATGCAGGACATTGATAATATAGAACTGGAGTATTTAAAATTCGATGATTACCAGGAACTCAAAGAGGCAATGATTCAGGTGTACACCAGCATGCCCGATGCCTACTGGAAAGAACACCATATAAAATCGCTTATCGATCGTTTCCCCGAGGGGCAGGTAGTACTGAAAGTAAACGGGCAGATTGCCGGTTGTGCACTTGCCATTGTGGTTGATTACGACAAGTTTGAAGATAACCACACCTACAAAGAAATTACCGGGAATTATAAGTTTGATACACACTCGCCGGATGGCGATATGTTATATGGGATTGATATTTTTATTAAACCTGAATTTCGCGGATTGCGTCTGGGGCGCCGCTTGTACGATTACCGTAAAGAGCTGTGCGAACGGCTTAATTTAAAAGGAATTGCATTTGGCGGACGGATTCCGAATTATCACCTTTACCAGGATGAGCTGTCGCCAAAAGAGTACATTCAGAAAGTGCGAACAAAAGAGATTCACGATCCGGTGCTGAATTTTCAAATATCGAACGATTTTCACCCGGCAAAAATTATAAAAGGTTATTTGGAAGGCGACACCGACTCGAATGAATATGCCGTGTTGCTGGAGTGGGATAATATTTATTACGAGAAACCACGTAAAAAGCCGGAGATCACAAAAACAGTGGTTCGTTTAGGATTGGTACAATGGCAAATGCGGCCTTATAAAACGCTGGAAGACCTGATGTTACAGGCCGAGTTTTTTATCGATGCCGTTTCGGGTTACCGTTGCGATTTTGCGCTGTTTCCCGAGTTTTTTAATGCGCCATTAATGGCAGAGAACAACCATTTAACCGAGCCGGAAGCCATTCGCGACCTGGCCAAACACACCGATGCTATTACCGCAAAGTTTTCGGAGCTGGCGATTAGTTACAACATCAATATAATTACCGGCAGTATGCCCGAATTGGTGGACGACAAGTTGTATAATGCGGGTTACCTGTGTCGCCGCGACGGAAGTACCGAGCGCTACGAAAAACTACACGTAACACCCGATGAGGTAAAAATTTGGGGCATGCAGGGAGGGCATACCTTAAAAGCACTGGATACCGATTGTGGAAAGATCGGGGTGTTGATTTGCTACGATTCGGAATTTCCGGAATTGAGCCGTTTACTGGCAGATGAAGGAGTGGATATTTTGTTCGTTCCATTTTTAACCGACACCCAAAACGGTTTTTCGCGGGTACGAAACTGCTCGCAGGCACGCGCCATCGAAAACGAATGTTACGTGGCTATTGCCGGAAGTGTGGGCAACTTGCCGAAAGTGCATAATATGGATATTCAGTATGCGCAATCGATGGTATTTACGCCCTGCGATTTTGCCTTCCCGGTAAATGGAATAAAAGCCGAAGCCACGCCAAATACCGAAATGATTTTGATTGCCGATGTGGATATCGGTTTGTTGCGCGAACTAAATCAGTTTGGTAGCGTTAGAAACCTGAAAGACCGTAGACTGGATTTGTTCCAGCTGAAAAAGAAGGTTTAGTTTTAGCCAAAAAAAGATTCGATAAGGAAGGTTTTGTCCTGGCTTTATCGAATCTTTTTTCATTGGTGATACTAGTCTATAGCAACTGTGTTGTCGTAACCTCTTATCATAATTGTGTTTCCTTTATCGCCTGCAAGTAATTCAAGTTCGCCGCTTTTTTCAATGTGGCGGCTTGGCGACAGCGATTTTGGATAATCAACTTTTCCGTATTTCATCTGTGCATCAATTTTAAATGGTACCTCACCGGCACCGATGATCAGTTTCCCGTATTTCCCGTCAAACGAAATGCCTTCAAAATCGGTATTTAGCTGGTCGATATCAATGTCATCGTCATAGCTTATAATCGAGAGTTTTGTTGTCGACTCAATTTCGTATTTGCTGTATTTGCTTTGGGCAATGTCGATCGAGATGGTTTTGTC
Organism: Draconibacterium sp.; assembly: GCF_041583095.1. Lineage (NCBI taxonomy): Bacteria > Pseudomonadati > Bacteroidota > Bacteroidia > Marinilabiliales > Prolixibacteraceae > Draconibacterium > Draconibacterium sp. Next base: position 20,928 of record NZ_JBFHGM010000004.1, on the reverse strand, counting down.
GAGATAAATATTGTTGTCGTACGATTCCGGAATGTTAAGTGTTTTTACTTTACCCAATTCCAGGTCGGAATATTTACCTGTAAACGCTACAGATTTCGCCGATTGTATTTTCAGGTTGCAGTCGTATAAGTCGAGTGAGAGCTTGTCAAGCTCAGCTTCTGAAACCAGGTCGGTATATTTGGCCTCCATTTTCAGGTTGTTAAAACCATCAATAAGCACTTTGTCGTCGTACGAATTAATCTTCAAATTTCCGGCTTTGCTTCCTTCAATTTTCGAGTATTTACTCTCGATGGTAATATCGCCAGCCGTTTTAAATTCAATATCAGTATCATACAGGTTAAAGGTGGCTTCGTCGTTGAATTTCGCCACGTGCAATTTCGAGTATTTTGCTTCCAGCTCAACGGTTGATTGAAATCCTTCAGCGCGAAGTTCGCTGTTGTAAAGGTTCAGTTTATTTTCTCCTTCAATTTCACCAATAAAAACCGAACTGTACTTATTTTCAAGATTCAGGCTGGCCGATTTCGGGATGTTCATTTCATGCCTGATCTCAAAATCTTTAATCTTAACCTTATCGCCATTCAAAAGGGTGATGGTGCTGCGTCCGTTAATTGAGTTCATGCTTTTGTAAAAACGCGTATCAATGTTCATCCGGTTTCCTTTTAGGTCGAATTCGAACGCTTCAATGGCGGCTATCAGCTTTTCAGCATCTTCCCGGCTGTGGGCATTCACTTTTATTTCGGTGCTGATACTTACCGTTTTATCGTTGATCGTATTAATTTTTAAGTCGGCTGCGTGGTTCGATAAATTGATGCTTACATCGGCCGGCACTCCAGCCGACTTATTTAACTTTTTTGAAGTCTCGTAGCTTTGAGCCCAAACAAAATGGCTGCTCATTAAAAGGATAGCAACTGTAATTAATTTAAAGTGTAATTGTTTTTTCATGATTTTCTCGTTTTTCTATTTCCAGTAGAATTCGGTTTAATACTTTGATTTTTTTCTCGTAATAATCGAGCAGAACGTGTATCACCGGCTCGTTATCGATAGTATTGTTGAGATCTTTTTGGTAGGTGGCATAAATTTGGTCGAGGTTATTCAACTCGTTGAGTAAGAACTGAATCTCTGAATTGTCTTCCGGTAGTTCTTGCTCCACCATTTTCCATTTGGCATTTACCACCTTTTGAAGAGAGGCTTCCTTGTTGCCTAATTCTTCTGAAATATCAGACAGTTGAACAATCACCATCTGTTTATCAGAAGTTTCGTTCACCACAAAATAAGTGGCCGAAACAACAAACAGAAATATAGCCGCAACTTTCCAAAACCATTGGGGCAGGTTTTGCTTTTTGTTTTGGTGAAGCTGGTTGCGTATCCCTTCCCAAACAATGTCGGGTTTGGGTTCTTCCACATCAAGCATTAGCCGTTGCTCTTTCAAATATTTTTCCAGTTCTTGTTTCATCTTGAATCATTTTTTCGAGTAATTGTTTCGCCCTGAAAAACTGTGTTTTTGCTGTCGACTCCGAAATGCCCAGTTTTTCTCCTATTTCAGCATGTTTGTAGCCTTCCAAAGCACGAAGTACCAATATTTCGCGGGCGCCATCCGGCAGTTGTTTTATATAATGGTGAATCCTTTCCGGGCTAAATTCGCTGTCAATTTCAACTGCTATTTCCAGCTCATCGTTACCCAGACTTTCAACTTCAGCATAAAACGTTTTTTCTTTTCTTGTAACATCAATACTTCGGTTAATTACAATTCGTTTTAGCCAGCCTCCAAATGCCTTTTCGTTCTGTAACTTGTCAATCTCCGTGAAAGCTTTTACAAAGGCATCCTGGAGCACATCTTCCGCCAGACTTTTATCATTTGTCAAACGAATGGCAACATTGAACATTCCCTTGCAATAAAGTTTGTAGAGTCTGTACTGGGCTTTCGCATCGCCCTTTTTACAAAGCCTGATCAAGCTAAGCTCGTTATCGTTGTGGTGTATTTCCAAATTGTTTTTCTTATTGCTGCCAGACCGTTTTCATCAGATTTAAATCCCGATCTCTGCCTTTAAGACGAAGATATTCTGAAAAGGTTGGAATGGTACAAAAATATTTTTCACATTTGTAGGAGAACCAATAAAAATCTTACAAAATGTTTATCGTTCACGTATTTGTTCATGTAAAAGAAGATTGTATTGAGGCGTTTAAAGCGGCCACCATCGAGAATGCAAAAAACAGTATTAACGAACCGGGAATTGCCCGTTTTGATTTTGTAGAACAACAAGACGACCCTACGCGTTTTGTATTAGTGGAGGTGTATCGCACGGCCGACGATCCGGCAAAACACAAGGAGACAGCGCACTATCAAAAGTGGCGCGATACCGTTGCCGACATGATGGCTGAGCCACGATCGGCACTGAAATTTTATAATGTACATCCCGACGAAGAAGGCTGGGATTAAGACAAAAAATATGGCAGTTAATTTTTCATTTGCAACGGCGGGGCAAATTATTTTTGGAAACCATTCGCTGGAGAAAGTTCCCGGCCTTGTTGCCGGTTTTGGGAAGAAGGTTGTTTTGGTAACCGGGCAAAATTCGTCGCGGGCCGAAGATTTGATGGCGAAATTCAGCCCGGGAACAGATACCATTATTTTTAAAGTGCCCGGCGAACCCACTACAGGTTTAATTGAGTCCGGTGTTCAGCTGGCGCGCCAACATGCAAGTGATGTAGTTGTGGGTTTTGGCGGAGGAAGTGTTATCGACAGTGCAAAAGCAATTGCGGCGATGGCAACCAACAAAGGCGAATTGTTTGATTACCTTGAAGTAATTGGGCGCGGAAAACCACTGATTGAGAAACCCTTGCCATGTATTGCCATTCCAACAACGGCCGGGACCGGTGCCGAGGTAACCAAAAATTCGGTGATAAAATCGCCCAAAAACAATGTAAAGGTAAGTTTGCGAAGCAATTACATGTACCCTGATATTGCGGTGGTTGATCCGGTATTAACGTGGTCGATGCCGCCGGCATTAACCGCCAGCACGGGCGTTGATGCCTTAACGCATTTGCTCGAAACCTTTGTGTCGAACCAAGCCAATCCTTTCGTTGATATGCTTTGCCGCGAGGGAATGACAAGAATCTCACGATCTTTACAAAAAGCATATATAGACGGTAGCGATAAAGAGGCGCGCGAAGATATGGCCATGGCCAGTCTTTTGGGAGGAATGGCACTGGCCAATGTAAAACTGGGTGCGGTGCATGGTTTTGCCGGGCCAATGGGAGGGATGTTTCCTATTCCGCACGGAGCCGTTTGTGCCTGCCTGATGTCGGCGGTAATTGAAGAGAATATTCAGGCTTTGCGGGAAAATAAACTCGATAGCTCGAAATTTGATGAGCTGGCAAAAATCCTTACCGGAAACGAAAAGGCCATGTCAAACGATGCAGCTATTTGGGCAGCGGAATTGGTAGCCGAGTTGCAAATTCCATCGTTATCGGAATTCGGATTGACAAAAGATGATTTTCCGGTACTGGTTGAAAAAGCAAAAGTTGCAAGCAGTATGAAAGGTAATCCCGTAGAACTGACAGATGAGCAGTTGTTTCGCATTTTGGAGCAGTCGTTATAAATGACAAGCCGTTATCAGAACAATTTTTGTAGAATAAAAGTTATCTTTGTACAATAAACAGAACGCAATGATTGGCAATTTTTTTCATACACCGGGAACAAAAAAGTTTAGTATAACCCCACGTTTTTGGGATCCCGACAAGGACGAAAGAGACGAGCGGGAACGCCGGATTAAGGAAGAGTTGGGGATTGTTGATGAAAAAAAAGACAGCAATCGTCCGTATCGTCCGAATATTAAAGGTCAGTTTCGAACGGGAGATGGCTGGGCCCGGTCATCCGAATCGGCCCGGAGAGCACAAAACCGCCGTCTGGTGTGGATTGTTATCGTGCTTGCCCTGGTACTTTATCTTTTCTTCTTTTCCGACTTTTTTGCCTAGAAAACGAACCTCGTAGTACAAATTTCTAAAGATTTAATCTTGAGCGATATTATTCAGTTATTACCCGATGCAGTAGCCAATCAGATTGCTGCCGGAGAAGTTATCCAGCGACCTGCATCGGTTGTAAAAGAGCTTGTGGAAAATGCTCTTGATGCGGGCGCAACTGAAATTACCATTAATATAAAAGACGCAGGAAAGACCCTTATTCAGATTTCAGATAACGGAAGCGGAATGTCGCCAACCGACGCAAGGATGGCTTTCGAGCGTCATGCTACTTCAAAGATACGTTCGGCCAACGATCTGTTTGCCATTCGCACTATGGGTTTCCGTGGTGAGGCGCTGGCATCGATTGCCGCTATTGCCGATGTGGAACTGCGTACCAAAAAAGCCGACGATGAGGTAGGTACTTTTATTCATATTATCGGTTCCGAAGTAAAAACACAGGAACCTGCAGGATGCAATAACGGCACCAATTTTATGATTAAAAACCTGTTTTTTAATGTGCCGGCACGTCGCAAATTTCTGAAAGCAAATTCAACCGAATTAAAACATATTATCTGGGAAATTCAACGGGTAGCACTGCCCAATCCCGACATTAAATTATCGTTGATTCATAACGGCTCACCTGTTTATGATCTGCCACCGGCCAACTATCGGAAACGGTTGGTTGATGTGTTTGGAAGATCCCTGAACCAAAGCCTGATTAATGTGGATGAAGATACCAGCATTGTAAAAGTGTTCGGTTACATCGGTCAGCCCAAATACGCCCGCAAAACATTGGGCGAGCAATTCTTTTTTGTGAACGGACGTTTTATGCGTCATCCGTATTTTCATAAGGCCATAACGCAGGCCTATGAAAAGTTGTTGCCACCCGATACGTATCCATCGTATTTTTTGTTTCTGGAGCTCGATCCGGAAGCGATCGACATCAATGTGCATCCAACAAAAACCGAGATAAAATTTGAAAACGAACGTGATATCTGGCCAATTATTCATGCGTCGATTCGCGAGTCGTTGGGCAAACACAATGTAGTGCCGTCAATCGATTTCGACCAAAGCGGAAGCATTGATATTCCTGTCCCGAAGAAGGATGGTGAGGGAGTGCGTTTCCCTGAGATTCAGATAAATCCCGATTACAATCCTTTTGACAACGAAAAGAAGTTTGCCGAGCGTGGTTACTCTCCGTTTGAGAATGATTCCACCGGGCAGGGACGAAACAATTCGCTCGGGGCAGGAAGAGAAAAGAAAAACCTGGATAACTGGGAAGATCTTTACCAGGGGGCACAACTGAAATTAAAACCCGAACCTGAATACCGGGAAAGTGCCATTCAGGCAGATGACCTTTATGCCAACGCTCCGGGGCAATTCAGCGGTAAAAAAGTTTTGCAGCTCAAGCAACGTTATGTGTTAACGCCGGTAAAATCAGGATTAATGGTTATCGACCAAAAGCGTGCACACGAACGCATCCTGTTCGAAAAATTTATGGAGGTGCTAAAAACGGATTCGGTGGCCAGCCAGCAACTGTTGTTTCCGCAAACCATCGAACTCAATCCTGCCGATTCGGCTCTGCTGAAATCGATTCTGGAAGACCTGTTGTCGTTGGGATTTGATATTCGGGAGTTTGGAAAAGACACATTTATAATAAATGGTACGCCGGGTGTTTTAGATATTTCATCGCCGGAGTTGATCCTTGAAAAATTGCTTGAAGAATACAAAACCTCGCCGGTTGATGCGCGTGCAAAAGCGAAAGAACAAATTGCGGCGTCGCTGGCAAAAGCATCGGCAATGGATTATGGCACCGACCTGAAACAGGAAGAGGTGGACCACCTGATTGATAATTTATTTGCCTGTGCAACACCCAATTTTTCGCCCGATGGGAAAAAGGTGTTGACCATTATTTCGACAGATGATATCGAAAAAAGTTTCTCAAAATGACAGATTGTCGTTAATTTGAGCACTTTAATTTTTGGCGTGGTCATTGTATCTTGCCTGATCATTAAAACAATAAGCAACTGAAGATCGTTGATTTGGGAAAGAAAGTTTGTTTCGGTCTTCCAACTTTATAATTATGAGATACCGTCCGATGTTAAATATGCCGCCGGTGGTAAAGAACCTGATTCTTGCCAACGTTGTGTTTTTCCTGATAACAATAGTGTTAAAACAAACCGGAACCGATTTGTATCCGATTTTGGGTTTGCACTTTCCGCTATCGGAAAAATTTAAGCTTCACCAGTTTTTTACCTATATGTTTATGCACAGCTCGCAAGGTATCGGGCATATTTTTTTCAATATGTTTGCCTTGTATATGTTTGGGCGCGTGCTCGAAGGTGTATGGGGGCCAAAGCGATTTCTTACCTTTTACCTGGTTACCGGAATTGGCGCAGCGGTGTTGCATATGGTGGTAACTTATTTCGAATACCAGTCGCTGATCGGTAAAATGTCTCCCGACCAGATTGCTTACGTAAAAGAGGTCGGTTACCAGATTTGGAGCGAAGGAAAAAACTTTACTGATCCGTTGGCCGGTAAGTTAAATGCTATTTTAAATACACCAACAGTTGGTGCATCGGGGGCAGTTTTCGGCATATTGTTAGGTTTTGGTATGTTGTTCCCGAATACCGAGTTGATGTTACTATTTCCGCCAATACCCATTAAAGCCAAGTATTTTGTAATTGGTTACGGTGCTTTGGAGTTATTCTTTGGTGTATCAGGAATTCAGGGAAGTGTAGCTCACTTTGCTCACCTGGGCGGAATGTTGTTTGGGTATTTTATGATTAAATACTGGAACAAGAACTCGAACCGTTTTTACTAAAATAAGCTGAAACAGTTGTGGATATTGCAGGCGACATAAAAAGAACATTTAAAGAAGGATCGGTTTTAACCCGGTTGATCTACATAAACATTGGTGTTTTTCTTTTGCTTAAGATCGTTGGTGTTTTCTTTTATTTAAGCGGGCATAGTGCCCCTTTGTATCAGTGGCTGGCGGTTCCTTCGGTAACCGAAGTGTTGGCGCAACGCCCGTGGACGGTAATAACCTACATGTTTTTGCACCAGGGATTTATTCATCTGCTGTTTAATATGCTTGGCCTGTATTGGTTTGGGCAGTTGTTTCTTTATCATTTTGAGGGAGACAAAATGTTGGGCGTTTATTTGATGGGAGGTCTTTGGGGCGCATTTTTATACATCATTGCTTACAACTTTATTCCTGTGTTTGATTCGGTTTATGGATTGTTGCTTGGGGCTTCCGCTTCAATATTTGCCATTTTGGTAGCCGTAGCTTTTTATGATCCCAACCGCGAGATACATCTTTTTTTTATTGGTCGTTTTCCGCTAAAATATGTAGCTGCTTTTTACGTTTTGTTATCCGTAATCGGTATTTCGTCAACAAATCCCGGTGGTAATATTGCGCATTTAGGCGGTGCCTTTTGGGGCTGGTTTTATATTTATCAATTACGAAAAGGAAAAGATATGGGAGCAGGATTGGTAAACCTTGTGAATAAAATAGGCGAGTTTTTCGAGGGGCTTTTTAAGCACAAAAGTAAAATGAAGGTTAGTTACCGAAAACCTCCGCGCGACGATTATGAGTACAACCGTCAGAAGCATCAACAGCAAGACGAGATTAACCGTATTTTGGATAAAATTGCCAAATCGGGTTACGAGAGTTTAAGCAAAAAAGAAAAGGAATTGCTTTTTAAACAGGGGAAGAAGTAGTTTCCAGTCTCAGTCTCTAGTCGCAGTTTTCAGTTTTCAGATTGAAAAGATTGATTGTTATTTCAGAAAAGCTCTACATTATCCTTTATCCTTAATCAATAATCCTTCATCCTTTCTTAGTCATCCTCCTGGTAAGTGTGTGCCTGGTAAATACTGGCATTTAGCTCAAATCCAATTAGTAAAATCAACGACATTACATACATCAGGAAAAGAATGGCCAGCAACGTTCCGATAGAGCCATAAAGCTTGTTGTACTGGCTAAAATTATTGAGGTAATACGACATGCCTGCAAAACCAACAATGCTTAGTACGGTTGCCAGTGTTCCTCCTGCAGAGATAAACCGCCATTTTGTTTTTTTCGCCGGCGCCATATAATAGAGAAATGAGAAGGCAAAAAAGAAGATCGTAATGGTTATGATCCATTTTCCCGCAATTAACAGATACACCAGAAACTTTTCTTGAATAATGTCAATCCGGTCGAGGTAATTAATCAACATCTGACCACCTGTTAACAATGCAATAGCAACAGTTAGTGCCAGGGTAAAAACTACCAGCATAAGTGCGGCTGCTATGTACTGGCTCCACCATTTCCTGCGGTTGATATTGTGCACGGTGGCATCAAAAGCGCTCATCATCGATACAAAACCATTGGTGGCAAAAATTAGTGCCATAACAAAGTTCAGCGACAATAAATCACCTCGGGGACGCATAACAATTTCGGTAATGGTTTCTTCTATTGTGGGCCAAACGCTTCCCGGCACTATCTCCTGGATAATTACAAAAAGTTCATCCTGAAATCCACTGAGTGGAATTAAGGTGAAAAGAAAAATTATACCTGGAAACAGGGCAATAAAAAAGGAAAAAGCGATGCCTGATGCACGGGTTGTTATCGATCCGTCGACTATACTTCTCCAGAAAAACAACAAAACATCGTACAAAGGAACGCCATCAAAAAGGGGTAGCGAAATACTTTTGGCGTGATCAACGGCTCTTTCGCTCAGCTTTTTAATTCGCTTAAAAGTGATTTTTTCCGATGCCATATCGGCTATTATTGTTGTTCAATTCGTAGTTGGTGAATGTATTGTTTGCCATCGTTTTGTTTCAGCAAAAAGTAAACCCTGAAATCGCCCTTTTCTGTTTTTAATTTCCCTATTACGTATTGCGCATTCTCTTTTCCACTGTCGTGAATAATGCTAAAAGCATTTTTTTCAAGCGGGGGAAATTTGTTGAAAAAGTTGGTTACAATTTGTTGGGCCTGGGCTTTGCTGTATACATTGTCGTTATCAAGTACTACCAGTTCTACGTTTTGGTTAAAATAAGAGGAAAGTACTTTTGCATCTCCGGTTGCCAAACCAACATTAATTTCGTTCGGAATCTTTTTATTCTGAGGGAAATGAGCAGCGCCTGCCAGCAAACTGCAAAATATCAGGATAACGGAAAATATATGTTTAAAATTCTTCATCATATTTAAATTCAGCATATGTGTTGCATAATAAGCAAAAACTATGCAAAAACACTTTTATACGCTAATTTTTACTGTAAATTTATAAAATTAAAAATCAATTGGGCGATTGTTGTAGAAACATAATTATATTTAATTCGCCTTCAGAGGATTATGTGCTGGTGTCATTTTGTCAATCCGAATGATTGAGGATTGTGAACAACCGACTGCCGAGGCATAAGTTCTGTGCATAAACGATTTTAGTAAAATGAAGATTACATTACTGGTTGTTGGTAAAACTGATGCGGCCTATATACGCGATGGAATAAATGAATATTTAAAACGCCTGAAACACTACATCAGTTTCGAGATTGAAGTTATTCCCGATATTAAAAAGGGAAAAAATACCAACCCGGAGATGCAGAAAAACAAAGAAGGCGAAATTATTCTTTCAAAACTGGCTCCGGGTAAAGAGTTACATTTATTTGATGAGAAAGGAAAAATGTTCTCGTCGGTGGAGTTTTCGCAGTTTTTAGAGAAGAAAATGGTTAGCGGACCAAAAGAACTGATACTTGTAGTGGGCGGCCCATATGGTTTCTCAGAAGAAGTGTATAAACAAGCCAGTTCAAAAATATCGCTTTCGCGGTTAACATTTTCGCATCAAATGGTGCGATTGTTGTGCGTAGAGCAAATATACAGAGCAATGACAATTTTAAAAGGCGAACCGTATCATCATGAATAACTAATGTTGGTTAAACTTAATAAATATACTTTCCTCATTTTAGCCATCGGTATTTTGGTTGTGGCTGCCATCTTCGAAAATGGTTTGTTACAGCGAAATCCTGAAACCAAACTTATCGACGATTTTCAGGCTCAGCTACTGGCAAACGAAGCAGAACTTCAAAATAAGCTGTTGGAAATTAAACAAGTGCTGATTGAAGACGAACTGGATGAGGGTATCAGCGAATTTTTTAGTCAGGATGAAACACTTATCCGTGAGACCGGATTTGCTGCAATGGTTTTTAAAGATAATGAGCTGTTCTTCTGGTCCGACCGTGGAATTACTTTCTACGACCGCCTGGAGGAACTGCCAAATACCAATGGACTGATAACATTGCCAAACGGCTATTACCTGGTTGATACAATGAATGTTGGTGAGTATACGGCAGCCGTTTTTCATTTAATAAAACGAAACTACACCTACGAAAACAAGTACCTGCAAAATAATTTCTTTAAAAATTACAGGCTGCCCAATGATTATATTATACGAACAGAAAAATTTAATCACGGCTACAATATTGTCGACCTAAATGGCGATTACCTTTTTACACTTTTGCCCTACGGAAATTATTTGTGTACCACCAATCAACTGTATTTCCCCGGAGCCATTTATTTTATCGGGCTTATTTTACTGCTGTTTTATTTCCGAAAAGAATTTGTAGACAACGATGCACCGTTATTCCTGAAACTGGTTTCGCTGGGAGTGGCGCTGTTTGTGGTGTATTGGATTCACCTCATTTTTCAGGTACCGAAGGTATTCTTCCATCTAAGATTTTTTAGCCCCGATTATTTTGCCATAAACGAGTGGTTGCCATCGCTGGGCGATTATTTTCTCCTGGCCTTATTTTTCCTGTTTTGGATTTACAATTTCGCGGTCGACCTGAATATTCGTGATTTACAGAGGAACTCAGTTTTACCCCGGAAAATAATCATAATCCTGCTTTTAATTTTTAATGCCAGCCTGTATTTATTGGTAGATAATTTGATAAAAGAACTCATCTATAATTCAACCGTTTCCTTTGCGCTGAACAAAATCATCGATATCTCGCCACAAAGTGTTTTGGGAATTTTTTCGATAAGTTTGTTGCTTTTGGGAGTTGTGTTTTTTACCATTAGACTAAACGAAAAAACACTGAAGAATTTTAAACTCTACCAACTGGTTCTGTTAACGCTGGCAATCAGTTTATTCTTTGCCGGAGTACAGTACATTGCCGTACAAAATGTTTCTATTTACGCGTTGTTGTTATTTATTATTTGTGTAATCCTCTCTTCGTTGATAACCCGACACTATCTGCAAACCTTTACCTTAAGTTATCTGATTATTTATGTGGCGGTGGTTTCGGTTTATTCCCTGGTGGTTATTAACCGAACCATTAGCAAAATGGATAAGGGACAGCAGAAACTACTGGCTGTAACATTGGTTGCAGAACGCGATCCGGCTGCCGAAGTTTTTATGACCGAGATACAAGAGCAGATTATAAAAGATCCGGCCATCCAAAGTTTATTGTTTCAGAACAAAGACGATGATGCCATTGAATACATCCGGCAATCGTATTTCAACACCTATTTCAGGAAGTACCTGTTAAATATTCTGGTATGTCGCGAGGAAAGTAATTTGATCATTCCTCCTGATGATTATGAGGTGTCGTGCCGGCCATACTTAAATGATAAAATAGATTCGGAAGGAATTCAAATCCCCGGTACGAACTTTTATTTTATGGATAATATGAACGGAAGGATTTCTTATACCGGTCGTTTTAATTATCCACTTGCAGATGGCGGAAGAGGAATAACAATCTACATAGATTTGGATTCTGATTTATTGTTCGAAGGCATTGGTTTCCCCGAGTTGCTGATCGATAAATCGATGACTCGTCCGGAAAAGTATCGTAAATTCAATTATGCAAAATATTATGCCGGAGAACTCGCCGATAAGTATGGCGATTACAACTACAACTACAACGGACATGTTTACCTGAAATCGGATGATGAATTTTCATTTCTTCGTCAGGGAAAATATGAGCACCTGGTTTATCGTACCAACCAGCAGAACTATGTGGTTGTTTCACGAGAGCTGCTAACACCTATCGATTACCTCATTTCATTTCCGTATTTATTTGTATTTTATTTTCTTACGCTGCTTGTTGTTTTAATGATCGTAAATCGGTCGATTCGGGGAAGAAAAGTGTTTTTCGATCTGAAATTTAAAATACAGGCGGCTATTATCTCTATCGTTTTTGTTTCGCTAATGGTTGTTGCCGGGGTTACGCTTTTCTACAATGTAAAAGAATACCGGCAGAAACATCAGGACGATTTGAATGAGAAGATGAAGTCGATTTCGGAAGAAATTGATATGCGCCTGACCGACAAACACGAGATTACACAGGAACAGGAAGAATGGCTGCGCGAAGAGCTGGCCAAACTTTCCAATATTTTCCGAACGGATATTAATATCTACGGCATCGACGGACGGCTTATCGCTTCTTCGCGTTTCGAGATTTTTGAGCGAGGACTGGTATCGTCGCGAATAAATGCCCGCGCCAATTACGAGGTGTATCAGAATTATTCCATCAGTTACTTCCAGCCCGAGAACATTGGCCGACTATCATACCTTTCGGCATACCGGCCAATTATCAATAATTTTGGCGATTATCTGGGGGTTATCAATTTGCCTTATTTTATCCGGCAGGATAACTACAGCCAGGAGATCTCCACCTTTATTGTGGCGTTTATTAACTTGTATGTACTGCTGTTTTTAGCCAGTATTATTGCGGCCGTTTTTATTGCCAACCAGATAACACGGCCACTGGTTGTTATTCAGGAGAACCTGCAAAAAATGCAGTTGGGTAAACGAAACGAGCCCATTCAGTACAACCGGAAAGATGAAATTGGAAGCCTGGTTCGTGAATATAATAAAAAAGTTGATGAACTGGCGGTAAGTGCCGATTTGCTGGCACGTTCAGAAAGGGAATCGGCATGGCGCGAAATGGCCAAACAAATTGCGCACGAGATTAAAAATCCGCTAACCCCGATGAAGCTGAACATCCAATATTTGCAGCGTGCCAAAGGGAAAAACGAAGAGTACAATGAGTTTGTTGACCGGGTGACCTCAACACTTATCGAGCAAATCGATAACCTCTCGAATATTGCTACCGAGTTCTCGAACTTTGCGAAAATTCCAACAGCCCGCAACCAGGTATTTTGTTTGGCCGAGCAGTTGAAAAAGTCGATCGACCTGTATGAAACGCACAGTGAGATAGACATTAAATTTGACTCGAACGGCTACGAAAACATTGAAGTAAATGCCGACAGGGAACAATTGTCGCGGGCCATTATTAACCTGATTCGTAATGCTATCCAGGCTATTCCTGAGGGCAGGAAGGGCGAAATTAAAATGAGGCTCGACCGACGTCAGCACATGGCGGTGATTTCTTTACAAGACAATGGTTCCGGTATTGATGCCGAGTTGCGCGATAAGTTGTTTAGTCCGAGTTTTACCACCAAAACCAGTGGAATGGGATTGGGGCTTTCGATTGTAAAGAATATTGTTGAAAATTTCGCCGGCAAGATCTGGTTCGAAACCGAAATGGGGAAAGGCACAACCTTCTATCTTGAAATTCCTGTGTACTCAGAAACTACCAAAAACTAAAAACACGAAAAACATGGTTTCATTATCATTTAAAGAAATAACTGAACGACTCAGAATAATAGAATTTCCCAATATAGATGTGGTAATTGGCATAGGTACAGGCGGCGTTCCCGCTGCAACAATGGTAGCTTATCATCTTGATGCCGAGTTGCTGGTGATGACACTGAATTACCGCGATGAAGAAAATAATCCGCGTTACAACAAGCCCAAATTACTTGAAAAAGCAAACTGGGATTTGGAGGGGAAGCGCATTTTATTGGTCGATGATGTATCGGTGTCGGGAAAAACCATGGAGGCGGCATTGGAGCAGCTTAAAGGTTTAAATGTAAAGACCTGTGCCATGAAAGGGAGAGCCAATTATGTGCTGTTCCCCGAAATTAAAGATTGTGTAAAGTGGCCCTGGAAACCCTAATTTATTTGAAATAAGAATTGGAAATGAAGTACTCAAAATATTTGATATTGTGTTGTATGGTGTGGTTGGTTGCGTGTACAACCCCATCATCAAAAGAAGATTACCTCGACCAGTTTGAACGTTTTGTTGAGCGGGTGGATAATAATCATAATAAATATGGTAAGAAAGACTGGGAGTGGGCCGATGAGAAATTCGAAAAGTACAACTCTGAATGGTACCTCGAATATCGCGATGACTTTACGGTTGAAGATCAGATAAAAATTAAAGGGCTGATTATTAAATACCACGCGCTAAAAAACAAAGAGAGTATTGGCGATATGCTTCGCGACCTGTTTAAAGACGATGTGAATAAAATTGGCGATAAGATTGAGAAATACATTGATGAGGATTTCGATGAAGATCTTGACAAGATAATTGATGGTGCCACTGAAATTGGCGATTCGGCCGTTAAAGTTTTGGAGGATGTAGTTAAACAACTAGATGAGTCATTTTAGCAATCGGAAGTTGCTGTTTTATTCTACGTAGCGGTCTATTAAATTTTTTGGAACCGATAAAAACAGCGAAATGCTGGCGTAAGGTGCACCTGATACTTTTGATTTTATAAGGTAATCAGTGTCGGGTTTTAGCAAGGTACTTCCAATTTTAAAGTTCGATTCGGTAACATTAAAATTGATATTGTTCGAGTAGCCAAACTTTGTCTCAATACCTACCCATTTGTTTATTCGTGCGATAATGCCTACCGTTGCGTCGATGGTAGATTGCCGCAACTGAATACTTTCCAGTTCGTTTAGTACCGTATTATCTACACGTACGGTGTAACTGGTTCCCGAAATCTCGGCATCGCAAACCAAATAAAAGCTTTTGTTAAGCTGTTTCCATGCTTTAAAGCCCTGCGGTAGAATCAAGTCTAGCCCAATTCCATTGGGAAATCGTTTGCAGTAGTTAATAACCGGGTAAATTGCCGGGTCGCCAAAAGTATAACCGAAATAGGCGCCAAAAGCATAGTAGGTATTTTTGTCTTTCCGGGTTGCATAACCAATTGCGAGCGATGATTTTAGCAAGTCGCCAAATGAAAAATACTTATGGTCGTGTATATGAAAATCGCCCGCCAAACTCCAGCTGGTTTGCATCACTATCGAATGGTTGTCGCGCAAATGAAACAGTCCTTTCATATCAAGACCTAAACGCCTTAAGTTGCGGTCGTTTAAACCAACATACATAGGGTAGTCGCCAGGTTTAATGTCTTCAAAGTAAAACTGCTCGTTTACATAGCGAAATCCGCCGGTTAGCTTTACACGTTGTTTATTCAGAATAGGAAATTTAAACCGTGCCGTTACCGTTCTGTTTCCGGTAATTTCGGCCGATCCGTTTCCAATTTCGGGTATTTCTGATGTAGATGAAATATTGTACTGAAAAGGGCCTTCCATTTTTAGGTACAGAAAACGGGTAGGCAAATTGCTTTCAAAATAGGGTGTCCAGTCTTCGCGCGAAAGTGTATCCTGCGCAAATCCTGCCACCGACATAAAACTGAGTATGAATGCTAAAAAATATTTCACAAGCCTATTAACGTAAAATTGATACAATTATTTTCTTAAAACGGTGGCTCCCAGGTTTTTTTTACCATTGTTCTGTACCACCTGCCAACCGCGCTTTTCCAACTCTTTCGCGATGTTTCGGTTTATAAATCCATGTGTTACTAGTATTACCTGTTTGTTTTGTTCTGCCTTTCGTTCAATAAATGAACAAACATCGTCAACACGTTCACGGGCTTCCTGAAACGATTCTGTTCCCGGTTTTTCAAGCCCCATTAACCACATTGTTCTCGATATGGAAGTCCATGCTTTAAAAGGCAAATATAAGGGCAGCCAAACCATGTGCATTTCAAATTCGTTAAGTTCCTGCAAGGAGACAATTGTTGCCGAATCGCCAAACAATTTTAGCCCGGTGGCGACTGAACGTGGCAGGCCACTAACATAAACAGTGTCGGTAACTCGTTGCGGAACTTTGTTTAATACGGTATCCGGATCGAACTGACTGATCGGGGCCGTGTCGTAAGCATCGCGCATTTTCGAAGCTTTTTTTGCACCCATCCAGCCATATCGTTCCAGTTTTACTGAAGCATGCCGAATCAAAATCACTTCTTGTGCCAACGATTGTTGCACACATAAAAGGATTACCAGAACGATTATGAATTGAGTAAGTGTCTTCAAAATAAAAAGCTAAAGTTAAATTGAACCAACGTTTCTTCATGGCTTTTGTTTAGGGTGGCCGTTACAATGGCCATTTTAAATGGCGACAACCAGATTCCTCCGCCATAACCGTTGTGCCATTTTGATGATTCTTCGCCATCAAACCAAACGCGGCCAACATCGTCGAATAAAAGTACACCCAGTTCGCCGGTAAGCAGGTAGTTTTTAAAATCGATGACTTTAAAACGCAGCTCAGAGTTAAAATAGGCGCTTGCATCGCCGTAAAACCGGGTTTTTCGGTATCCGCGAAGATTTGTTTTACCATCTAAAATTGCGGCGTCGTGAAAAAAGTAATCACCAAATATTTTTTCGCCACCAACCCGGAACGCAAAAACAGTGCGCGGATATTTAGTAAAACTCAGTAAGGTAGCAGCCGACCCGCTAATCTTGGTGAAATCGGGCTCTTCTCCCCTTAAATTCAGATAGTGATTGACCGATGCATCTACAACAAAACCACGTGTTGGTCTGAAATCTTTGTTCAGGTTTTGATAACCATAATAACCGCCCAAAACAGCATAATGTATCTGGGCCAGATTTTCAGGAGAAAGACCATTTGCATCAAAGTCGGTAATAAATTTATATTCCTCTTCTTTGGTGTCGTTTAGTTGCCACTGTGCCGTTAGTCCTAATTTGTGCTCGTTTATCGGGTGGTCTTTATGTTCTTCATCTTCGTTGTAACGCGCCCAAACCGACTCGCCAAATCGTTTCTGAACAGCGAACTGAGCAACCATTCTGCGCTGTTTTACTTTATAATAATCCTCGTCGTAGCCGCTGTTTGTGTATGTAGAGTTGTTTCCGAAGCCGAAAAAATTAGTGGTGTAATTTTCGGTACTTGCATCCACTCCAAAAATAGCATCCAAACCATTGTTTGTCGACAATGACTCGTATTGTGCATTCAAATTCAAAGATGTATTTGCAATGGAATACTCGCCCAGTAACGAAGTTTTGGTATCGCGCCTGAATCGCTGCTTATACCACGACCGCCCATAGCCAATATAAACACCATCGTCGGCATTGTAACCTCCACTCGCCAGCGGCATTCCTACATCACGTTTAAAATATTTTCTATCGTATTCGTGTATAATTTTGTTGTTGGTGAGTTTGGCATTCGTTCTGCCGTTTCCTTCAATTTCGGTACTTTTTAGCAGGTCGTAAACCAGCGTTTTCGTTTTAATGCCGCTTACTTTCGAATCGTTAACCACCACATCTTTATCCTGCCCTCCAACAATCCTTATGACAGG
Organism: Draconibacterium sp.; assembly: GCF_041583095.1. NCBI lineage: Bacteria > Pseudomonadati > Bacteroidota > Bacteroidia > Marinilabiliales > Prolixibacteraceae > Draconibacterium > Draconibacterium sp. The sequence continues at coordinate 3,476 of NZ_JBFHGM010000004.1, read as the reverse complement.
ACCTTTATTTACTTCTCCACTGATTTCAAAATGATCCTCGTCATCGAGCCCGTAACAAACCACCTCGTGTGTTTCGTCAGTTTTAATGGTACGCTGATAAATGAGTTTCCCTTTGCTGTCGTCTTTTTTTATGTGGTAAACACTTATTTCGGTTTCGTCGTCGTTTTTTCGTTTGATCTCAAAAAGATCTTTACGATCCGTTCCGGGAATATTTATTCGTTTGGCCAGGTAGAGATACAACTCGCGGGCCATCTCTTCCATGTATTTTTTTCGTTCGAGCAGAATTTTTGCCGTAGAATCGGCTACCATTGGCTGTACTTCTTTTGGGAAAGTAGCCATCGCTTCATTAATTGCTTCTGGCGTCATTCTGTTCATCAGTTCGGTGTTGGCTTTTTGCCAGTCTTCCCATTCCATCTGGTTCAGAAAAGTCCGGTCGAAATAACGGGCGTTAAATCCCAGTCCGATCACATTTTTTGTGCGTGGCTGAAAGTTCTGCAGCTTTGGCAAAATAAAGGGTAGCGATGCAAATCCGGGTAAAATTCCCTGGTTTACAAAAAACGTTTGATCACGATCGCGCGGAATGGGTTGATAGATGGTTTTACTGCCTTCTTCAAACGAAGCCCAGCGCCACTGGTCGTCGTGGCGGTCCCAGTCGTTAATAAAAATATCGAGCAGCCGGGCGCGCAAAACGGCCTGTTGATCCACCTGGTGATCTTCACTTTCTATAATTTTTTCAAGCACATTGTCGGTACCAACGATGTCTTCCGAGTAGCCAAAACTTTTAAGGTCGCTTCTGTCGTTTGCCGGTCGTTCTTCAAACAAAAACAAGCCGCTTTTCATGTCTTCTTTGTATTGTTTAAGTAGCGGATCCTGCGGCACATAAACCACCTCGGGATTGGTGTGGAAAACGCCTGCATGTTCAGCTAAAACCGCTGCCGGCATTGCCGAGTAGGGATTTGATGCAGAGATTTGATCCTGAACAATATCTTTGGCAAAAGTTGTTTTCATTTCGTAAGGGAGTGCACCTTCTGCAAATTTTTCCAGCGAACGCAGTACATATTGATGGCCTTCATCCGTTTCCATACGAAGCGATTTGGTTTGCTGACCACCTCCACGTTTTAACACGGTAAGTCCGCCTTTTTCTTTGCTGATATCAAAAACACGGGCTTCAACGGGGGTTTCCCATACCTGGCGGTAGTTGGTACCCATCCATTTCTCGTAAATTTTTGTAGCCTGATATTGCAGGCTGGCGTAAGTAGTGTGTGTGGAGTCTTTAAAAAGTTCCTGTCGTTTTGCCGTGAGATCTTCCTCTTTTTCTGTTGTCAGAGTGTACAATAAGCGGCTAAAAACCGGTGTTTGTGTACCATTTTCAAGCGTAAAAAAGTTAAGTGTAACATCGCCGTTTTCTTGAATATCGATGCGTGAGATGCCGGCGCTGCTGCTTGCAAAATCTGCTTTGTTACTGTTAACGTACGATTGTTTAACAATCGAACCGCTGATTACCTGGTGGATGTTGTCGGTTTTAATATACTGCAGACTGTTTTCGAGCGCCGATGCATAAATTACATTCGGGAATTCGTGAAAAACAGCTTGCATTTGCTGGCGCAGGTTTCTGTAATCAGGGTGAACCAGGTCGTTTCTGCCACCCAGCGTATTTTTGTAAATAGCATATGGAAATCCCAAAATGCTTGCGGCGGTTGAAAAATTGCCTCCGTGTGGGCCAACTGATTCTATCGGGTGAAATCCGGCAACAATAACCGTTTTATTTTTATTTCTGCGCAGCGCATCCTGTAACCAGATAAAAACATCTTCATCCTCTTCAATCCCGCATTTCCCATAGCGCGTGTCGAGTGCCGTAAGCCACCAGTAGGTATCGATAAGAATAACGGTTAGCTGATCAGTTAGCTCCACTTCGGTTGGGCCGGGGCAGCCCCAGTCGTTGGTGTATACTTCGTTATCCGGAAAATGATTGTGTATGGCTTTGCTAACCCTTTGAGTCTGCTTTTTTCCGCTGTACCATTCCTTAATTCCGTTCGCAAAAAGTAAGGGTGTGTTTTTATTTTTTATTTGCGGGTAAAAGCTGAATTCCATTTCATCGTCTTGGATACTGTAATCGGAGTAATTTCCGAGGTATACAAAAGCATGTGGCTGTGGAACGTTAGTTAATTCATCAATGAAATCATCAGGATTGGCAGCTTCGCCGGGAGACGTATTTCCTGCCAGAAGTACGCTGTAACTTATATTGTTTTGTGCAAATGCAGGAGAATAACAGCCTGCAATAAATGCAAAAAAAACGATGCTAATTTTAATCAGGTCTTTTTTCATCAGAACAAAGTTGTTAATGCTTTGCAGTAAGCAGCTCAGAGGATAGTTGCAAAATCCGACAAAAATCCCGGCTAAGAAAAAGTTTAAAAAATAAAAGTTCCGTGTATATTGTTTACGTTGATTCAAAAGTAGTTATTTTTAACTTCAGTAAAATTAGATAGGAGCTATACTTTGTGAAGTGGCCGTTTCCGGATATTCAGAAATTACTAAAATTGATAGCTGATGAAAATTGTTGAAGAGGTTAAGGAATTTGCTACCCGATATTACGAAGACAAAGTTTCGGCTTTGTTGAACTACCATTCTATTGAACATACCCGTCTGGTTGCTAAAGTGTCGGAAACTATTGCCGGGGCTGAGGGCTTGAGCGAAAGAGAAAAGGATATTGTGGTGGTTGCCGCCTGGTTTCACGATATTGGTCATGCGGTTTCATTAAAAGACCACGAGGAAGAAAGCTGTAAAATTGCCCGACAATTTCTTGCCGAAAAAGGCATGGATGAAGCTTTTATTGATGAAGTGGAAAAGTGCATTAGGGCAACAAAAATGGGAGCACCTAAAAATTCATTACTCGAAGAAATAATTGGCGACGCTGATCATGCACACGCAGGAATGGATAATTTCATGGAAATCTCGAATTTGCTGCGGAAAGAGATGTGCAATTTTGTTGAACGAAAATGCTCGAAACTGGAATACTGGAAACAAACGCTGGATTTTATTCTGGGTATAAAATTTCATACCGACTACGCCAAAAATACCTTCGAGCCGGTTAGGTTAAAAAATATCAGGAAAGTGGAAAAACGCATCCAAAAGTTGGCAGTCGACAAAACTCCCGATTTGCCACAACACACCCAAAAAAGTACGGCACGCGGTATCGAAACCATGTTCCGGCTTACGGCTCGCAATCAAATTAATTTGAGTTCGATTGCCGATAATAAAGCCAATATAATGCTTACGATTAATGCGGTTTTGGTATCGGTGCTGATGAGTACAAGCGCACTGACTTTACGTACCAGCGAACATAATTTCCTTATTCCGGGAATTATTCTCATTGTGGGCTGTTTAATATCCTTGGTATTTGCCATTCTTTCGGTAATACCAAAGTACGGGTCGGGACAATACAGCGATGAAGACCTGAAAAAGCGGAAACTGAACCT